>JANQSB010000278.1 GCA_028284295.1 Myxococcota bacterium
GGATCGGGATCCGTACTCCCGGGCGCGGCGTCTTGCCACCCTGCTTGCCGACCTCGGCCCCGGGGGCGTTCCGGCCGTCCGGGAGCTGTTGGAGAATGGCCGGTTCCGGCTGGGTCCGACCGAGCTCGGGTTGCTGGTGCGCTTCTGGGCGACCCACGAGGGGCGAGCTGCCTCGGCCTGGGCCGCGAAGCAGACGCCGGAATACCACCGCAAGGCGGCGGTGATGGCGGCCGTCTCTGCCTGGGTTGCGGGGGATCCCCGCCTGGCGACCGAGGACGTCTGGGGCTGGCCCCTGGAGGACCAGGACCTGAAGCGGGTGATCCCGATTGCCGCGATGCAGGGCTGGCGGAGCTCGTCCGACCCCGAGGGCTTTGCGGACTTCCTCCGTTCCCTGCCTCCCGGGCCCTACCGGCAGCGGGGTCTCTGGGCTCACCAGGGCATCCTGATCGAGGAGTCCGGGATCGACGCCGCCGTCGCGTGGGCGGGTGCCATCCCGGACGACGAAGAGAGCGCGGGCTACAAGATGGACGCCCACCGTCGTCTGGCATCCCTGGTCTCGGCCCGGGACCTCGAGGCGGCACGCAACCTGTGCGAGCGCGTCTGCGACGAGCCCTATGGCAACAACGTCCGCAGCATCGTGGCCAGCTTCTGGGTCAAGAGCGAGGACGCCACGGGTGCGATGGAGTGGCTCGCCGAAGGCTCGGACGTGAACGAGTTGATGAGCGCGGCCAAGGGTGCCTACGTGGACTGGCTGGTCGCCGATCGTGAGTCCGCCCTGGGGTGGATGGAGGAGCGGGTCGAGGCGAAGGGCTGGGAGCAGTGGCTCGAAGAGAGCTACCCGCTCTGGGTGGTCAACCTGGGGAGCGACGATCCGGAGGTCGGCATCGAGCGCGCCCAGATCATCCAGAGCGACTGGCGTCGGGATGCGGTACTGGCCGAGATCGCGCGGATCTGGCGAGGAACGGACGAAGCCGCAGCGGAGGCCTGGCTGAACGAGTCCGGGCTCTCCGACAGTTGGAAGGAGAAGGCCCGGAAGCCCATGCAGAGGATGCGGATTCCCGGAAGGTCCTGAGAAGGTCCTGACCTTCCCCGACGCGCGCGCCAACGACCCGAGCGGGTGGGGCCGGCTCGGATCCCCAGACCGCCGCGCGGAGCCTTCCATCGCCCACTGCGCGTCGCGCATCGGGGTCGTGCCCTGATCCGAATCCCGGATCAGGGCTAGTTGGCTTCCCAGACGACCTGGTCGCCCACCGCATAGAGCACGCAGGGCGCCTGGATGCGCCGGACCTGGCGCGACTTGGCGCACTGCGCGAGAGCGCCCGCACGTGCGCTCTCGAGGTCCGGGTGTCCACCCGTCGCTGCGGTCACCCAGCGGACCTCGCGAGGGTCGCCGGCGATCGCCAGGGCACGGGCCGGATCCATCGCGCGGTACTCACGCCACACCCGGTTGAGCTCGCGATGCGGAGGACGGTCGCTGGAGGTACAGGCCTGGAGGGCCGTCGCGACCAGCAGCGCGGACCCGAGGGCTCGAAGTCGGTCTCTCACAGGCTCGTCTCTCGCTCCCCGGGAACCCGCGCGCTGGGGGTCCGCGACGAGCGGGATGGTACATGGCCCGGGCGTTTGCGGTCGCATGAGCCCGGCTCCCGATGACCGGGCAAGCGAACGGTCCCGCCAACGAAGAAAGCCGGGGTGGATCGATTCGATCCACCCCGGCTTCGGTTCGACTCGGCCGGGCCCGGCAAGCTGCCGGAACCCTGCTGAGATCAGGCGCCCGCTAGGAGAGCTTCCTCCGAGCGATGTAGGCACCGCCGAGCAGCACGAGGCCACCCAGGGCCACCTGAGCCATCGGGCCGAGGGCCGGCGTGGTGCCGATCGGCACGAGGTCCAGCTGGACCCAACCACGGTTGCCGTTCGGGCCGGTCGCGACCCGGGTGCTCACCGAAGCGGCCACCATCTGGATCGAGCCTGCGCCATTGGCGGTCCGGCCGTCGTCGCCCGTCATCGTGAAGGTCTCGGGCGAGCCGCCGTCGTTGTTCTTGACGACGATCATGCCCGTGGTCCACGGAGCGCCCAGGCTGGTCGCGGCGTTGGTCGGAACCGCAGTGTTCGTCGCCACGAGGTTGGGCATCGCCAGGGGCTGGCCCGAGGGGCCGCCGAGGCCCGCGAAGGCGCCTGCTGCGACGTTGGGCGCCAGAACGCGACCGGGGGTGTTGACGGTGGTGGTGGTCGTGCCGCCTGCACCGAAGTTGCCCGTCGGAATCGCCGCGACCACGCCCACCGCGCCAGCGCCGGGGCAGCAACCGCCCGCGATCTGGCCGATGGTGATGTACACGGTGACGGGAGAGTCCTCGGCTCCGGCCGTCACACCGTCCAGCAGGCCGGTGCCGCTGTTGCCCGTGATGGCGAACTGGGCCACGCCGCCGAAGCGCTGGTTCAGCACGTTGCTGTAGACCATCGTTCCGCCGCCTGGCCCGAGGACCGCGCCGACGCCACCGAAGGCGTTACCGGTCGAGAAGACCGCGTTCGCGTTCGGCAGGATCTGCCCGGAGACCGAGTCCCGCTGGAGGGGCGGCCACGAGAAGTTGAGGTTCGTGCCGACCGCGATCGCCGTGTCGTTCGAGAACTTCACGCCGACGGTCGTCTGCCCGCCCGACTTCTGGAGAATCGCCGGAGGGACGCTCAAGGTGTTCTGATAGGCGGACTTGCCCGCTTGGGAGGTCAGGGCGTTTCCGATCGAGCCTTCGACTGCCGCGCCCGGAATGGGCCGGATGAGCAGCTCGAAGGCCGTCCCGGCTTCGCCCGGGAACACGGAACCGTTGTTCACCGGCCCCAGCGCGGCCTGCTGGATCGGCAGGGCCAGCCCGTTGCCGATGTGGAACTGACCGCCGCCGCCGGTCACCGAGAACCGCTCGGCGAAGGCCGACGTCGAAAGGGTCAAGCCCAGAAGCAGGACGCCCGTGAGCAACGCGAGGCGCTTTACCATCATCTACATGTCTCCTCTATGACCTGTTTTGGCCTGCACGGCATCCCAGGATGCCTGCTTTGTTCAGCATCCGAGGATGCCTAGTGCTCCAGAAGCAGTGCCGTTTTGTTGCGCTTCTCTCCTGGCCCAGCTTTTCAGAGGTGGTCAACTGCAATTGGCGTGCCCGGCAGGCTGACGGAATGGGGCACGGAATTGCAGGGGAATTTCAGTCAAGTCGACTGTGCCTCGTACGGGGTAGGAAAAGTCTTTCCACAGATGGGTAAGTGACTCGCGTTCCAATCGTGGGGCCCCGAGGGGAATAGCGTCATTCTCCTGGGTTTCCGAAGACCTGGATTCGCGTTCCCACCGGGCTTCATCGGCCCTCATCGGCTCTCAGCCGCCGAGCTCGTCACGGATGCGTCGTTCGAGCTCGCGTGCATCCTCGCCCCCGCCGAAGCGGACGGCCCGGCTCGCGCGCTCGAGCGACGCATCTCCGACCCGGCCGTGCTCCACGTCGATGGAGGCCCGCTCGTAGGCAGCCTCTCCCAGGTGGGGCTGGGCGACCAGTAGCTCGTCGAGCCGCGCGGCTGCCTCGTCCACTCGTCCCGCCGCTCGCAGGGCGCGGGCGGCCGCCAGTCGCGGCTCGGGATCCGTGGGGAGCAGGGCGGCGGCCCGGTCCAGATCCTGGAGCGCCCGGGCGAGGTCCCCGGTTGCCAGCAGCTTCGCGCGCCCGACGAGGGCGTGTGCCTCCTCGGGGTCGAGAGCGAGCGCACGCTCCCAGGCGGCGCGGACCTCGGCGGGCGGGGCCCCCGAGAGCTCCAGGTCCAGGGCTCGCACGCCGGCATAGGCGGCGGAGTCGGGATGCTCGTCGAGCACCGCGTTCAGCACGTCTCGCCGCTCGTCGATCACGCCGGCCGCGTGTGCGTGACGGACGAGGGCGCGCAAGGCGTTCGCGTTGTCCGGATCTCTCAGCCCGATGGGCGCCGTCAGCAGCATCTCGACGGCGACCCCGTCGTCTTCCCGAAGCGCCACGCCGGCGGCCCCGGCAGCGAGCGCGTCGGGTGTGCGGTCGGGGTCGACGGCGGCCACCCGGTTGATCGCCTCGAGCAGCCCCTCGGTGTCCCCGGTGGCCCCGTGCATGTAGGCGGTGAGGATCAGCCCTTCGGTGCGGAGGGGTGCCTCGTCGGGCTCGGTCAGCAGGAAGATCCGGGCGGCGAGCAGCCTGCCCTCGTCGACGAGCTGGTCCGCGGCGCGCTCCCGCGCGTCGGCGGCGTTCGGCAGGATGCGGACCGAGTTCCGGAAGCCGACCAGGGCCCGCTGGAAGTCCCCCACCTGCTGGGCGGCCAGCGCTGCGTAGTAGCGGGCCCAGGGGTTGTCGGGCCACAGCTCGATGGCCCGCTCGAGCTCGACCAGGGCCTCGGCTGCGTGACCCTGCTCCTGCAGGGCACGTCCCCGGATCAGGTGGCGATGGGCGGGGACGGGCAGGGAGTTGGCCACCTCGAGTGCGCGGTCGAGCCGGTCGGCCAGGACCAGGGCGTCGGCCAGCTCGAAACCCACGGGCCCGGTGCTGGCGTCTCCGGGTGGCAGGGCCTCCGCGGCCCGCTCGAGGGCGTCTGCCGCAGGCCCGTACTGCTCGAGGCCCTGTCGGTACTTGGCCACGTCGAGCCACGCCGAGGCGGAGCGATGGGGGTTCTCGGAGGAGGTCGCCTCCAGGAGCAGCTGATCGCCCGCATCGACCTGGCCCTGATCGGCCAGCCGATTCGCCAGGGTCAGCCGCAGCGGACGCGATGCGGGATTCCCGTCCAGGGCGGTCCGCAGGATCTGGTTCGATCGTTCGGGCTCGCCCACGCTGTCGAAGAACTGGACGCTGGTCGTGACGACGTCCAGGCTGCCGGGATCGGCCGCCAGACACTTCTCGAAGGTCTCCCGAGCCGCCGCGACCTCCTGGCTCTGGAGCTGGAAGAGGGCCGTCGTCACGCAGTGCCACGACAGCTGTCGCTTGTCGGTCTGCCATTCCTCCTGGCTCCGGCCGACCTCCTCCAGCGCCTGCCGGGCCTCCTCCAGCCGGTCGAGGCCGAGCAGTCCGAGGATCAGGGGCTCGTAGGCCTCCAGCGCCCCGGGGTCGAGCTCGAGGACCCGCCGCGCGTCGGCGATCGCGAGCTCGGGGGCGGTCTTCGAGTGCGCATGGGCGTTCGCCCGGATCGCGAGCGCAGCGAGGTTCTCCGGGTCGCGCTCGAGGATCCCGCTCGTGATCCGGATGGCCTCGTCGAAGTCGTCGGCCGCCAGGGACACGACGGCCTGCTGCATGCCCGCCGGGACGAACCACTCCGGATCCTCCGCGGCCTTGCGCAGGGACCAGATGGCGAGGTGCGGCACCGTTCGCGAGAGGGCTCTTCCGTAGAGGTAGTTGGCCTCGGCGTCGTCGCCGTGCGTCTCGAGATAGGCGCGCAGGGGCTCCACGGTCGCGGCGAACTCGCCGCTCCGCTGCTTCTCCCATGCCGATTCGAGGAGCTCGTCTCGCGAGATCTCGCGGTCCGCGCATGCGGACGCGAGCAGCCAGACGACGAGGGTGGGGCCGATGGCGAGACGGGTCCGGCGTCGCAGGTCGAGGGCGGTGGTGTTCATCGGCGCAAGGTAGACGATGCCGCGCGCCGTGGACCAGTTCGCTAAGCTCGCGCGCCGTGCGAAGCAGCCTGCTCCAAAGTCGTTGGCCCTGGCTGCTCGCGGCCGCCGCGCTCGTCCTGCTCCTGCTGTCGTCCTGGGTGCAGGTGCGGATCGGCGGCGACTGGGACCTGCGTCCGAGGGGCGGCGTGGAGGACATCGAGACGCTCGCGGAGCGCGGCGAGCTCAACGTCCTCTTCCTGCTGATCGACACCCTGCGTGCCGAGCGGATGGGCATCTACGGCTACTCGCGGGACACCAGCCCGGCCCTGGATCGGGTGGCCCGCCACGGCGTGCGCTTCCAGTGGAACCTCGCGCAGGCGAGCTGGACCAAGGCCTCCATGGCATCGCTCTGGAGCGGTCTCTACCCGCGTCGGACCGGCATCACCACCTATGACAGCGTGATCCCCGAGGCGGCGCTGCTGCCCGCCGAGGTTCTTCGCGACGCGGGCTTCCAGACCGTTGGCCTGTGGCGCAACGGATGGGTGTCTCCCACCTTCGGGTTCGGACAGGGCTTCGAGCTGTACCAGCGTCCCATGGGCCGGTCGCTACCGCCCGAGGTCAAGCGAGCCAATCCCACCCTGAGCAGCAAGGCCACGGATCAGGCGCTGATCGAGGCGGGCCTGGAATTCGTGCGGGTCAACGGGGACCGGCCCTGGTTCCTGTACCTGCACATGATGGATCTGCACGAGTACATCTACGACGCCGAGTCCTCCCTGTTCGGGACCGATCACGGGGACCTCTACGACAACGCGGTGCGCTTCACGGACCGCACCGTCGAGATCCTCCTGGAAGGCCTCGCGGATCTCGGGCAGATCGACAAGACGATCGTGATCATCGCCTCGGATCACGGCGAGGCGTTCGGCGAGAGGGGTCTCGAAGGGCACGCCCGGGGTGTCTATCGCGAGACCACCGAGGTCCCGCTGCTGATCTCGTTTCCCTTCCGCCTCGATCCGGGGATCGTCGTGGAGGCGCGCAGCCAGAACGTCGATATCTGGCCGACGGTGCTCGACCTGCTGGGCATTCCCTTCGTCGACGACCTGGACGGACGCTCGCGCCGACCCGAGATCCTGGCGGCGGCGAGAGGAGAGCCGAGTCCGGAGCCGGAGTCGGTGGCCATCGCCGACCTCGACCGCAACTGGCCGCAGCGGGAGGGAGAGCCCGATCCCATCGTCGCCGTCGTCGAGGGACGCCATCGCTACGTCCCAGCCACACGGGAGCCGGGCCGGGAGGACGTCCTCTTCGACCGGCACGCCGACCCGCGCGAGCTTCGCGATCTCTCGGACGTCCACCCCGAGGTCCTCGAGCGACTGCGAGGCATTGCCGACGCCTACGAGGAGAGCCCGCCGACCTGGGGCGAGCCCCCGACCCGGGAGATCAGCGAGCTGCAGCTGAACCTGCTGCGCGCGCTCGGCTACAAGATCGAGTAGCAGGAGCTTCCTGCCACGGCCTCCCGGCCGGCTCCTGGAGACCGGTGCTCAGAAGCTGATGCTCAGGCTGCCGCCGTAGGTCCGCGGGTCGCCGACGAAGTAGATCGAGGTGTTGTTGAAGGTGCTCGCGTCGAAGGCGAAGGTCTTGTAGGACTCGTTGGTGAGGTTGCGGACCCAGCCCGCGAGCTCCATCTGTCCGATCGGCAGTCGCCAGCCGAGGCGCAGGTTGTGGAGCCAGAAGTCACGCTGGGCGGTGGTCCCCTCGGGCAGGAATTCCTGGTTGTTCCGGTTCGGCAGTCCCTTGCCCTTGGTGGCGTCGTAGTAGGTGACGTCCGTCCAGACGCCGTCGTAGCGCGGCGTCAGGGAGCCCCAGCGACCCAGCGGGATCGTCTGCTCGGCGGTCAGGCTGACCTTGAACTTCGGCGAGTTCAGCAGCGGATTTCCGGTGTTCTGGATTTCGCGGGTGACCACGAAGTTGGCGCCGCCCTGGATGACCCGCTCCTGCTGTTCCTGCACGAAGTCGAGGAACTGGGTCTGGAGCCAGCCGAAGCGCACGTTGACGAAGGCGCCCGCCCACGGCCGTGTGCTCAGGTCGACCTCCATGCCGTAGACCTCGACCTTGTTGGCATTGATGATCACGAACTCGGGCTGGCCGTCCGCGAACTGCTGGGCGGTGAAGAGCTGGTAGTCCTTGTAGGCGTAGTAGAAGAAGGCGAGGTCGAGGTTCAGCCGGCCCTGGAGCCAGCTGCCCGCGAGCCCGGTCTCGAAGGAGTCGATGCGCTCGGGATCCGCGATCGAGACGCCCTGCTCCGGAGAGCTGGTGGCGTTGAAGGTCCCGGGCTTCCACCCGCGCGTGTACTTCCAGTAGGCGTGGGTGTCGTCGCGGAAGCGGTAGGTGAGCCGGATGGATCCCGTGGGCTCCTTCCAGTTCTCGTCGAGTCGCTCCGGAAGGACCTCGGAGAAGCCGCCGCGGGTCAGCTCGTAGTCGAGCTTCTTGCGCTCCCAGTTGTACCGGAAGCCGCCGTCGAGCGTGAAGTCGTCCCAGAAGTCCCAGGAGACGGTCAGGTATCCCGCGGCGCTGTAGAGGTCCTGCACGTAGTCGCGCTGGCCCACCGCGAAGGCCGCCAGGATGCCGAGATCGTTGGTGACCTTGACGTCCAGCTGCTCGCGCATGAACCAGCCGCCGACCTCCCAGCGCAGCTCGGCTTCTTCGCCGACGGCCCCCTCGAGCTTCAGGTCCTGGGTGATCTGCCAGCCTTCGTCTTCGGTCAGGATGTGGAAGAGGGTCTCCGGTGAGAAGTCGAGATCGATGTCGATGTTGCGGTCGTAGGCGTCGTAGCCGCTCACCGAGGTGAGCTTGAGCCCCATGGGCAGGATCGACTCGCCGCGCAGGTAGCCCCCCCAGGTGTCGTTCCGGGTGGGCCCGGTGCGGTTGAAGTCGCCGCGCCACGGGTTCGAGTCGAGCTTGCGGGCGAGCTCGTTGGCGATCCGGACCTTGACGCTGTTCTCCTGCTGGGCCAGTGCCGGGTCGGTGCTGCAGGTTCCCCCGGGTGCTCCCGGCACGCCGACGGTGCACGGCGCGAGCTCCGCATACCGGTTCCGGATCTCCGGGTTCACGTACGCCGCGCCGACGTTGCCCTGGCCGTCCAGACCGCCGAGCAGGCCGCCCACCGCCGAGCTGTTCGGATTGTTGAAGGCGCAGTTGGCCAGATCGTCGTCGAGGCAGTAGAAGCCCCGGGTCCCGATCGACTGGCCCAGGCGGCTCAGCTCGTCGCGTCGGGATCCGTGGGCGTTCAGCAGGAAGGTGGTGTCCAGGGTCGGCTGGAAGAGCAGGGTGCCCCGAGCCGCCCAGACGTCCTGGTCGTTCACCTCGTCCTCGAGGCCGACGGGGATGTCCGAGATCTGGCCCGACCGCACGGGCTCTCCGCAGATCGACCAGGGCGCGTCGGTCGTCGTCTTGCCGAGCGCGCGCAGCTCCTGGAAGTTCGGGGTCGTCACCCGGTCCTCGAAGGCGGGAGCGCCGGCGCAGCGGCTGGTCATGGTCCCATCGCGCTTGACGCGCCGGAAGGCGAAGCGGGCCGCGAAGATGTCCTCGTAGATCGGTGCCTCGATGAAACCTTCGAGATCCAGGGCGTCGTAGTTGCCGACCTCGCTGCGAAGCGAGGCGCCGAAGTCGCCCGAAGGCTTGTTGGAGTAGATCTTGATCGCGCCCGCCGACGCGTTGCGGGCGAGGCCGGTTCCCTGGGGTCCGCGAAGCACGTTGACGGCCTCGACGTCGAACAGGGTCGCGAGCTGCAGCGCTGGCGCGTTCCGCGCGACGTCGTCCTGGTAGATGGAGACGGCGCCGGTCGAGTTCGAGTTGAAGTCGTTGAGCCCGACGCCGCGGATGAAGAAGGTGGGTGTCGTGGCACCCGAGGTCACGATTTCGAGATTCGGCGTGAAGGCGGCGATGTCCGAGATGTCTCCGGCACCCAGGGCCGCGAGGTCCTCGGCCCCGAAGCCCACCACCGAGTCGCCGGACGCGAAGTCAGCGGCGGCTTCGGACTCCGCGCCGCGGACGACGATCTCCTCGATCCCAGAGCTTCGACCGCGCTCCGCGGCCGCCGCGGCAGCCGGCTCGGCCTCCTGGCTCGAGGCGGCCGAGCCGGTCAGCAGCACGCTGCAGCACGCCAGTGCGGCGAGAGGCGAGGGGCGCCGGGGGCGGCGCGCCTGCATTCGGGTAGCGAGGGGGTGGCTCATCGAGCCGTCGGCCTTTTTTTCCGCAATCCAGTCCGTGCTCCCTCGCTATGATAAGACTATTCCTCCATGCGGAGAACGTCCATCTTTCTCTCGAAGAGCGCAGCGGCCATCGCTCTTCACTGCCTGCTCGCGGCCCCCTCGGCTCTGGCGGAAACGCAGGCGGGAGAGGACCAGTGGGTGCCGTCCCTCGCCATCACCTCCGGCGTAGCGGTGCAGAAGATCGACGGCTTCGTGGATTCCGTGACCTTCGAGGACAAGACGCGTCCGCCGGTCCCCTTGCGCGGCTTTCTGAGCGGCGACGACATCGCCGTCGAGCCGTTCGTGGGCGCCAGCCTCGAGCTGATGAGCCCGGCGTTGGATCTGCCCGGTCGGCCGCGCTTCTTCGTGTCCGCGGACTTTCTCCCGGTCTTCGCACAGAAGCGCACGCTCGCGCAGGAGGGGAACCCGGACTGCGTGCGAGGCTCGGAGCCCGATGCGATCTGCGCGCAGGACGAGGACGGATCGAGAAACAGGCTCTTCGACTCGGGTGGAGCGAAGGGCCAGGGTTCGGAGACCACTGCCGAGTACGACCAGTGGATGTTCGGCGCCAGCGTGGGTGTGGCGTTCCCCGTGGAGTACCGCGAGCGGCAGCTTCGCATCAAGCCGCTCTTCGGCTGGATCAACTACAAGGTCGACGCCGAGGGAGTGGTGGTCGACGCGCTGTGTCCCTTCCCGCCGGCCCGGCCGGCTTGTACGGACTACAATCCGACCGGAAACGCCGTACTCCCTGGATTCCTGCGCGAGACGACCCTGACCGGCAGCGACTCGTCGCGTTTCAACGCCATCGGGGGCGGACTCGACATCGAGATGGACATCATCCGCTGGGGTCCCGTCGGCACCGCCCTGTTCGCGGGAGGGCGCGCGTACCGGGTCGTCGGCGACCGCAAGATCGAGTTCTTCGCCGCGCAGGAGTACGACGACCTGGCCGGCAACGACGTGAACGCGGCGCGTTTCGAGGTCGAGGTCGACGAGTGGATCTACCGGGCGGGGATCGGGATCCGCTTTCAGTGGCTCGGGGAAGAATGAGATCCGGCAGGGGACAGAGCCCGCCCGCGCCGACGCGCTACGTCCCCGGGTCCGGAGTCGGGGCTTCCGCATCGCGGGAGGCATGGGCGCTCTCCCGGATCGGAGACAGCTGCGGGGGTACCATGCCCGGCCCGGAGGGCTGCGGCGAATTCGTCTGAGCGAGGAGGGGCAGCTGCTCGAGCAGCTGCGAGACGGCCACGGGCAGCTTGCTGCTGAACTCGCCCTTCGCGCGGGTCGCCAGCTCCCCGCGCCAGACGATCTGCTTGCGGCGACGGTCGGCCACGACGATCCGAAGCGCCGCCCGGTCGTAGCGATCCACCCGCGTCGTGGTGGCCTGCACGAGGTAGGAGGGGCTCCAGTGATGGGAGGAGAGCAGCTTCTCGGCACCGGTCTCGAGCACCGTGACCTCCTCGCGTCGCACCCGGATCGCGTAGCTGACGAGGAGGTCCGCCGCGCCCCGGGCGCGACTCAGCCGGACCAGTCCCCGCTCCTCGAGAGCGCTCTCCAGCGCGCGCGACATGCGCCGGTCGAGGGCGGGCTCGTCGTCGGGATCGTCGTCCAGCCGCGCGGCCCGGGTGTTCCAGGCCCAGGTCCTGTAGTGCGAGAAGTCGTGGGCGTCGTCGAAGGCGACGTCGACACTCGTCGTCGTACAGCCCGCGCCCGACCCGGCCGCGATCGCGATCGCGATGGCGATCGCGAGGGACGCCGCCCGGGCGCTTCCGCCCCGCGTCCTCGAGATGTCGGCGGCACCCCGCATGGGCACTCCCTCGGCGGGTGGGGCGAGCGGCCAGGCCGCTCCCCTCGAGCAGAGGGTACGCCTTCTTCTGACGGAGCATCAACTCCGACGCCTTCTCGCTGGCTCCAGCGGCAGCTCGCGTTCCTGGGCCTGCTCGCGCTGACGACACTCACCTGTGCGGGCGAGTCCGGGGAGCGGCGATCGGTCCTGATGGACAGCCGGGCCGAGACCTGGCTGGTCCTGCCCCTGAACGTGGCCGCCGTCATGCCCGAAGAGCTCCAGCCCGAGAGCGAAGTCGTCTGGGTCGAGCTCGAGCTCTATCTGCGCGATCGGGGCAAGGAGCTCAAGACCCTCGCGCGGCCGACGGCGCGAGCGCTGTGGCTCAAGAGCATCCGCGAGGTGCGCGCCGGGGAGGCGGGCCGTCGGGCCGACTACGAGGACGCCTCCCGGGCCCTGGTGCTCGAGCTCCAGAAGCACGCGGAGTTCGACGCCATGGTGGTCCCGTCGCTCTTCGTCCGGAAGGCCGTCCTCCAGGAGCGCGTCGCTCGCTGGGACGGTGTGGAGCGGGCGCTGGAGTTCGAGTCCCGCGGTGGCGCGACTCTCGAGGACGACGAGACCGGCGTCGAGGGCACGGCGGCCGCGGCCTCCCTCCACGTGGTGGTGTTCGACGCCCACGGCCGCAAGCTCCACGAGGGGGTGGGGGGCTTGGAGCCCCTCGTGCGGGTCCGCGTGCTCGGAGAGGACTCCTTCGGCAAGCCCGCGTACTCCTTCGCCGCTCGGGAGACGGTGTTCAGCGACACGGCCCACCTGCGCGAGGGCTTCGTCGCGGCCTTCGGTCGCTTCCTGCCCCCAGACGAGCGCTGAGACGCGGCTCCCCGGCTCCGACTGCGGCCCCAGCGGGTCCGGCAGGCCCTCCGCAGGCCTCGTTCAAGCCCGTGCAAGCCCTATGCAAGTGCATGTCCTATGGGCAATACTGGGCCGCCCACCCCGTTTCTCGAAGCGTCTTGGAGAGAGCCTCGCATGAAGTGGTCCGGAAATGCGGTCTGGCCGTTCGTCCTCCTGGTGGCCGTCTGGCTCCTGCCCGGCGCCCCCGCTCCGGCGGCCGAAGACCCGAAGGCCGAAGCCCTGAAGGAAGTCCTCGACACCCGCTCGGCCGCGAACGAGGATGCGATCGAGGCCCAGAAGCGCGTCGACGTCATCAGCGACGAGACCGACGATCTGGTGACCCAGTATCGATCGGTCCTGAAGCAGATCGACTCGATCGAGCTCTACAACTCGCAGATGCGCGACCTGACGAACGCCCAGGCCGAGGAGCTGGCTTCGTTGGCCGACCAGCTCAGTCGGGTGCAGGGTGTCGGTCGGAGCGTGACTCCGCTGATGCTGCGCATGGTCACGGCGCTCGAGAAGTTCGTGGCCCTCGACGTGCCGTTCCTGATCGACGAGCGCACCAAGCGCGTGGAGGGGCTGCGCAAGATGATGGGGCGCGCCGACGTCACCACGCCCGAGAAGTTCCGTCAGGTCATGGAGGCGTACCAGATCGAGAACGAGTACGGACGAACCATCGAGGCCTACCGGGACTCGCTGGTCGTCGACGGCAAGGAGACGACCGTCGACCTGCTTCGCTTCGGTCGGATCGCGCTCGTCTATCAGTCCCTGGACGAGACCCAGAGCGGTCGCTGGGATCAGGACGCCCGCAGCTGGGAGCCGCTCGACTCGAGCTACCGCTCGTCGATTCGCGAGGGCCTGCGGATCGCGCGGAAGCAGTCGGCTCCCGACCTGATCCGGTTGCCGCTTCCGGCTCCCGTCGACGAGCGGGGGGTGAACTGATGACGCGCATCCGACCGATTCTGCTCGCGATGCTGGCGGGGAGCCTCGTCGCGGGACCCGCGAGCGCGCAGGACTCCAAGTCCGCCGGTGCTTCCCCGGAGCCCCGGTCGCTCTTCGAGCTGCTCGATCTCGTCAAGGGCGGCCTGCAGGTGGAGAAGGAAGAGCACCGGGCTCGTGAGGAGGCCTTCCGCGCCGCCAAGGACCAGCAGGAACGCCTGCTGGCCGAGGCCCGGGAGACCCTGGCCCGCAAGGAGCAGGAGAGCCAGCGCCTCGAGAACCTCTACAACGAGAACGAGGGCGCGATCGGCGAGAAGGAGGCCCTGCTCGCGGAGAACCTGGGCCAGCTCGGCGAGCTCTTCGGCGTCGTACGGCAGGTGGCGACCGACACCGGCAGCCAGGTGTGGGACTCGCTCACGAGCTCCCAGGTCGGCGCCCGCAAGGACCTGCTCGATCGCCTCGGGCGCAGCAAGGAGCTGCCGTCCACGGACGACCTCGAAGCGTTGTGGTTCGAGCTCACGCGGGAGATGACCCAGCAGGGGCAGGTGGTGCGCTACCGCGCCCCGATCCTCACCCTGGAAGGGCAGACCGAGGACCGCGAGGTGGTGCGCGCGGGACCCTTCGTGGCCGTCTCGGGCGGGAAGTACCTTCTGTGGGAGCCGGCCCAGTCG
>JANQSB010000309.1 GCA_028284295.1 Myxococcota bacterium
CTGGGGGATCGTTGCCGCCGGGGTCCAGATGGACAAGCCCGTCTTCCTCGGCGCCTACCCGATCACGCCCGCCAGCGACGTCCTGCACGAGGTCGCGCGGCACCGCAACTTCGACGTCAAGACCTTCCAGGCCGAGGACGAGATCGCCGCCGCCAGCTCCGCCGTCGGCGCGGCCTTCGCGGGGCACCTGGCGGCGACGGTCAGCAGCGGCCCCGGGTTCGTCCTGAAGCAGGAGGCGATCGGTCTGGCCGTCATGGTCGAGCTGCCCCTCGTCATCGTCGACGTGCAGCGAGCCGGACCCGCGACCGGGTCGCCGACCAAGACCGAGCAGGGCGATCTGCTGGCAGCCCTCTACGGGCGGCACTCCCAGGCACAGCTGCCGGTGCTGGCGCCGTGCAGTCCGGGAGACTGCTTCCACATCATGATCGAGGCCTTCCGGCTGGCCGTGAAGTACATGACGCCGGTCGTGGTCCTGTCCGACGGCTATCTGGCCAACAGCGCCGAGCCGTGGCGCATCCCGGAAGTGTCGACCCTGCCGCGCACCCCGGTGACGCACCCCGATGCCGGAGCCGCAGCGGACTTCGAGCCCTACCAACGCGACACGGAGACCCTGTCGCGGGCCTGGGCGATCCCGGGAACCCCCGGCCTCGAGCACCGGATCGGCGGGCTCACCAAGGCGCCCGTCTCGGGCGAGGTCGTCTACGACCCCGAGAACCACGAGCAGATGGTCGAGCTGCGGACGCGCAAGATCGACGGGATCGTGCGGGAGATCCCGCCGATCGAGGTCAACGGACCGGATCGCGGCGAGCTGCTGGTGCTCGGCTGGGGGAGTACCCACGGCGCCATCACCGCCGCGGTGAAGGGAGCGCGCGAGCGGGGCCTCGACGTGTCCCACGCGCACCTCCGCCACCTGAACCCGCTGCCCGCCGACCTGGGCGACCTGCTCGGGCGCTTCCGACGGGTGCTGCTGCCCGAGCTCAACCTCGGTCAGCTCTCGATGCTGCTGCGAGCCCGCTACCTCGTCGACATCGAGTCGTACACGAAGGTCGCGGGCCAGCCCTTCAAGGTCGCCGAGATCCAGGACCGGATCGAGGCACTGCTCGAGGACTCGCGCTGATGGCCGCCCCGGAACTCTCCCGCAAGGACTTCGTCACCGATCAGGACGTGCGCTGGTGCCCCGGCTGCGGCGACTACTCGGTGCTCGCCAACGTACAGCGCGTGATGCCGGAGCTCGGCGTTCCCCGGGAGAACTTCGTCTTCGTCTCGGGGATCGGCTGCTCGAGCCGCTTCCCCTACTACATGAACACCTACGGATTCCACACGATCCACGGGCGGGCCCCGGCCTTCGCGACGGGCATCAAGATCAGCCGGCCGGAGCTCTCGGTCTGGATCGTCACCGGCGATGGAGACGGACTTTCCATCGGCGGCAACCACCTGCTGCACGCGGTCCGACGCAACCTGGACGTACAGATCCTGCTCTTCAACAACCGGGTCTACGGCCTGACCAAGGGCCAGTACTCGCCGACCTCGCTCCTGGGCATGCGCACGAAGACCTCGCCGACGGGCGCCATCGACCACCCGATCGACCCGATCACCTTCGCCCTGGGATCCGGCGCCACCTTCGTGGCCCGCACCATCGACGTCGACGCGGCCCACATGCAGAAGATGCTGAAGCGCGCCCACCAGCACCGGGGCACCGCATTCATCGAGATCCTGCAGAACTGCCCGGTGTTCAACGACGGTACCTGGGAAGAGCTCCAGGACCGGAAGTCGCGCAGCGACACCTCCCTGGTGCTCGAGCACGGCAAGCCGCTGGTCTTCGGGGCGCCGGGACGCCGGAAGGGAATCGCCGTCGAGGGCGGCGTTCCGAAGGTGATCGCGCTGGAAGACGACGACGAGCCGGAAGCGCGCGGCGTCGTCGTTCACGACGAGGGCGCCCCGCCCTCCTACTCGTTCGCGTTGGCCTCTCTCGCCCGCCCCGACTTCCCCCTGCCCGTCGGCGTGCTGCGCGAAACCGAGAAGCCCTGCTACGAGACGATGCTCGGCGACGAGGTGGACCAGGCCATCGAGAGCCGCGGCCGGGGTGAGCTGCGGGAGCTGCTGCACTCGGGGGACACCTGGGAGGTCGAGAGCTGAGCGCCCCGAGCCGCGTCGCCGCGCTGGCGAGCTGGCTCAGCTTTCCCGTCCTCATGGGCGGCTTCGTGATCCTGGCCGTGTGGGGGCTGCGGCAGGGATTCGACCCGGCGACCTGGGGCGCCGCGCTCACCGTCGCGAACTTCTTCGTGATCCTCGGCGCCGAGCAGCTCCTGCCCCGCAACCCGGCGATGAACCTGTTCCGCGACGGGCAGTCGTGGAACGACATCGGCCATGGCGTCCTGCTCGCCGCCATCGCGCGACCGATCGGCGGGGCCGCCTCGGTCGCCGGGGTCGCGCTGCTCGCCCAGCTGCGCCAGGGGCTCGGGATCGGCGCGCCGTGGCCTCTCGACTGGCCCTTCGCAGCGCAGTTCGCGATCACCTTCCTGGTCTGGACCTTCTCCGACTACTGGATCCACCGGGCGCTCCACAGCTTCGACCGCCTGTGGTGGTTCCACGCGATCCATCACGACACGCCGCAGATGCACATCCTCAAGTCCGGGCGCATCCACTTCGGCGAGGAGATCTTCAACGCGATCGTGAAGCCGATTCCGCTCCTGGTGCTCGGCGCGCCCCCCGAGATGATGGTGCTGATCGGGCTGTGGATCGTCTTCGACGGAAACCTCGTCCACTCGAACGTGGACCAGCGCTTCCCCGACTGGGCCCACTACTTCGTTCCGACCGTGCAGCTCCACAACCTCCACCACGCGATGGACCGGCGCACCCAGGACTCGAACTACTCGGGCTCGAGCGCCGTGTGGGACATCGTGTTCGGGACCTTCAGCCACCCGAAGGACCACCCGCTGGGTCCGCTCGGCATTCGCGACAGCCCGGTCCCGACCGGATTCCTCGCCCAGCTCGGATTTCCCCTCGCGCCGACCCGAACCCGGCGCGACGCGGCCACCGCACGCATCCGGTGAGCTCGATCCTCGTCACCGGTGCCTCCCGGGGCCTGGGCCTGGAGCTCGCCCGTCAGTATGCGGCGACGGGCTGGCGCGTCCTGGCCACCTGCCGTGAGCCGGGCAAGGCCGTGGAGCTGGCAGCCCTCGAGGCCGCGGAGCCGCAGCTCGACGTGTACCCGCTCGATGTGACCCGGGCCGACCAGATCGACTCCCTGTCGCAACGACTGCGCGACGAGCCCATCGACGTCCTGCTCCTGAACGCCGGCATCTACGGGCCCAAGGGCCTCGCGTTCGGCGAGGTCGACGCCGGCACCTGGCTCGAGGTGCTGGCGGTCAACAGCGTGGCCCCCTGGATGATCGCCCAGGCGCTGATGCCCCAGCTGCTGCGCGGCGAGAGACGCATCATTGCCGCACTCAGCAGCAAGGTGGGCAGCCTGGCCGACAACCGATCCGGCAGGAACGTCCCCTACCGGTCCTCCAAGGCCGCCCTCAACCAGGCCGTGAAGACGATGTCCATCGAGCTCGCGCCCCGAGGCGTCGTCGCCGTCGCCCTGCATCCCGGCTGGGTGCGCACCGAGATGGGCGGACCCAACGCGCTGATCGAGGCCGACGAGAGCGTGCGGGGGCTGCGCGCCTTCATCGACGCGCTCGGCCCGGAGCACAGTGGACGCTTCTTCGCCTGGGACGGCAGCGAGATTCCCTGGTAGCCATGGGCTTCCTGCGAAGCGACGCGGCGATCCAGGTGCTGCTGCTCACGAAGGGACACCCCTTCGAACGCGATGCGTTCTTCGCCGCGTTCGAGTCCTGGCCGGACATCGCCTGTACCGCCGTCGAGCAGCCCGCCGCGCAGCGCTTCTTCTCCCCCGAGGCCGCAGCCCCCTACGACGCGTTCGTGCTCTACGACATGCCCGGGATCGAGTTCCGGCCCGGGACGGCTCCGACCTTCTCGCAGCCGTCCGAGCCGCTGGTGAGGGGCATGGAAGAGCTGCTGGAGGCGGGACAGGGCTTCGTCTTCCTGCACCACGCCCTCGCCGGCTGGCCGGCCTGGAGGCGTTATGGCGAGATCGCGGGCGCGCGCTTCCTCTACGCCCCCGGAGAGCTCGAGGGCCGTTCGCTTCCCGACTCGGGCTATCGGCACGGCGTGACGCACCGGGTGCGACCGGCCGACCCGTCCCATCCGGTCCTCGCCGGGCTCGAAGAGGGCTTCGAGATCGAGGACGAGCTGTACCTCTTCACGGTCTTCGAAGACCGGGTCACGCCCCTCCTGCGCAGCGACTACGACTTCGTGGACGACAACTTCTTCTCGGCGGCTCGTGCCGTGCGCGGTGAGATGTTCTCCCGCGAGGGATGGTCGCACCCACCCGGGAGCGACCTGGTCGCCTGGGCCCAGGATGTGGCGAGAAGCCGCATCGTCTCGATCGCCTGCGGCGACGGAGCGAGCGCCTACGCGAACCCCGGCTTTCGCCGCCTGGTGGAGAACGCGATCCGCTGGGTGGCGCGCCAGCCCGGCGGCGGGCCTTCGCCGTCGCTCGGGTAGCATCCCGGGACGACACCACCCGGAGAGACTCCATGGACAACGAGAAGATCGTGCGCGAGTTCATCGAGGCCTGGTCGCGGCTCGATCCCGACGAGCTCAGCAGCTGGTTCTGCGAAGACGGCGTCTACCACAACATGCCGACCGGTCCGGTGGCGGGCCGGGGTCCGGTGCGGGACATGATCGCGGGCTTCATCGCACCCTGGACCGAGACCGAGTGGGAGATCCGCCACCTCGTCTCCCATGGCGACGTCGTCATCGTCGAGCGGATCGACCGGACGAAGGCTGGAGACAAGGCCGTCGACCTGCCGTGCACGGGCGTCTTCGAGATGCGCGACGGAAAGATCCAGTGCTGGCGCGACTACTTCGACCTCGGGACCTACATGGGCGCGATGAGCTGACCCGGGAAGCGCGGCCACGGCCTCGCGCCCGTCAGCGAGGGGGTCGCCCCGACGGCGGGCGCGCCGCCAGGCTCTCGGCACCGGCCCGCACCCGCTCGAAGATCGACACGATGTCGTCGACGTCTTCGGGGCCGCCCAGGAAGAGCTCGTGGGGCAGCCAGATCGTCTCCTCGTAGGCTGCACGTCTGGCCACCGGGAAGTCCCAGTCACTCGAGGACAGGCCGCGACCCAGGCCCGGGTTCGTCAACGGGTCGAAGGCGAAGAGCGGATCCTCGTCGATGGGCACGTAGAAGCGACCGAAGCAGGGCAGCCCTTCCGCGTGGAACGCGAGCAGGACGTGGTCGCGGGGAACGCCCGAGAAGGCGTCGCGGTCGTAGCGAAGAATGGTCTGATAGTGGGTTCGCGCACTGACGCGCGGATCGGCGGGCAGCATGTCGAGCCCGGGAAAGGACCGGAGCGCTCGCTCCAGCTGCTCCACCCGCTCCCGACGACGCGCATGCTGATCGTCCAGGCGTCGAAGCTGCTCACGCAGAACGGCGGCCTGCCACTCGCTGATCCGCAGGTTGTGACCGAGCATGCGACCCTCGAAGGAATCGAAGCCCGGCTCCTTGCGCCCACAGTCGACCAGCGACCACAGGCGGTCGGCGTCGGCATCCTTCCTCACCGAGATGGCACCGCCTTCTCCGGCCGTCAGCAGCTTGGTGCTCTGCATCGAGAAGCAGCCGAAGTCGCCGAAGCTGCCCGCCGCGCGTCCGCGGAAGCGGGCGCCATGGGCATGTGCACAGTCCTCCACCAGGGCCAGCCCGTGACGCGAGGCGATCGCGGGCAGGCGATCCATGTCGGCCATCGAGCAGGCCAGGTGGACCGGCAGGATCGCCTCGGTCCGATCGCCGATCGCGGCCTCGACTGCGTCCGGGTCCAGGCACAGGCTGTCCTCTTCGACGTCGACCGGCACCGGCAGGCAGCCGGCCTGGACGATCGCCGCCGCGGTCGCCACGAAGCTGTACGCGGTGGTGATGACCTCGGCGCCGGGCGACAGCCGCGCGGCCTGCAGTGCCAGAAGCAGCGCCGTCGTCCCGCTGGTGCAGGTCACCGCGTGCTCGACCTCGAGATAGTCCGCGAAGGCCCGGGAGAAGGCGCGCGCCTCGGTGTTGGGGCTGGGATGTCCACCCCAGCTGCGACTCGCGAGAACCCGTTCGAGCGCGGACCGCTCGGCCCCACCGAACTCGGGCCAGGCCGCGAAGGGCCGGGCGCGAAGCGGCGACGCACCGTGGAGGGCCAGGGCTTCGGGCACCGCGCGAGTATACTGGCCGGCATGTCGTCGCGATCCGAGGCGCTTCGCCAGGAGATCCTCTCGGCCCGCTGCGTCCTGTGCGTGCAGCCCCACTACGACGACAACGACATCGCCGCGGGCGGCAGCTTCGCCCGAATGGCCGACGCCGGCGCGGCGGTCCACTACCTGACGGTCACCGACAACCTCGCCGGGGTCCTCGATGCGGAGCTCTCCGACGCCGAGGCGATCGCCCGGACCCGCGCCGAGCAGGAGGCGGCGGGACGGGAGATCGGCGTGCACTCTCAGCTCCGTCTCGACCTGCCCGACGCGGGCGAGTGGAGCGAGGTCGAACTGCGCACCCGGGTCATCGAGGAGATCCGAAGACTGCGCCCCGACTACGTCTTCACCTGCGACCCCTGGCTGCCCCACGAGGCCCACCGCGACCATCTCCGAACCGGGATCGCCGTCGCCGAGGCGGTGATGTTCCACGGCATGCCCCGCTTCCGGACCCGGCCCGAGGTGGACGCCACCTATGCCGACGGCGGAGATCACGAGATCCGCGGACTGGTCCTGTACTTCACCCGGGAGCCGAATCTCGCGATCGACATCGGTGCCACACGCGAGCGCAAGCACCGGGCCATCGACGCCTACCGCGCGCAGCTGCAGGGCGAGAACCTGGCGGGCATCCACGCCGGAATCGCTGCCATGGAGCGCCTCTGGGGCGAGCCCGACGGGGTGGAGCACGCCGAGGCCTTCAAGCTGCTCCGACCGGGACAGCTGCACGTGGGCCTCGCCCCGGAGCGACGACCGGGTGCCTGAGGGCGGCTCGGCAGGCCGCGCCCTGCGGGCCGGGACCTGGGGCCTCGCGGCACTGCTGGTCGCGCACTTCCTCTTCGTCCGGGCAATCGTCGCGCACGGCTCGTGGACCGCGCTCCTCGCCTTCGTGGCGGGCTGCGGGCTGGCGCTGCCTGCCGCGAGAAGCCTGCCCCCGTGGCTCCGCGGCACGCTCGCGATCGTCCTGCTCGGCAGCGCGAACGCCCTGCTGGGCACGGGCGGCAGCGAACCGCCACAGCGCGTGCCGACCGCGTTCGTCGGCGCCACCGTCCTGACCGGGCACCGCGACGCGGCGCCCATCGCAGACGCGGTGGTCCTGGTCGACGCGGACGGACGCATCGCCGACGTCGGCACGAAGGGGGTCCTGCCGGTGCCCGACGGCTACGAGGTCGTGGACCTGGACGGCCACACCCTGCTGCCGGGGCTCCTCAACGCCCACGCCCACCTGCTGCTGACGGGCCGCGAGCCCGGCGAGCCGCTCGCGCTCGAGCGCTTCGCCATGCCCGAATGGCTGATGGAGACACTGACCGCGCTGCTCGACAGCTACCCGGGCCGCTGGCTCGCACTCTGGCAGATGGAGAAGAACGCCCGTTCCGCCCTGGAAGGCGGCGTGACGACGCTCCGGGGCCTCGGCGATCCCGGCTTCGGCGACGTCCAGGTTCGTGAGAGGATCGCGGCGGGCCAGGCGGTCGGACCGAGGGTCCTGGCCTCCGGCCCGTTGATCTGCGTCACCGGCGGCCACGGACATCCGATCGGACAGGTCGTCGACGGCCCCGACGAGGCGCGGCGGGCCGTCCGCAAAGCCGTCCGCCGCGGCGTGGACCACATCAAGATCGCGAGCACCGGGGGCGTCTCGGACTCGCGTCGTCTGGGCGAGGCCGGAGAGCTGCAGATGACTCCCGAGGAGATCGAGGCGGTGACCGACGAGGCCCACCGCAAGAACATCCTGGTCGCCGCACATGTCGAGAGCGCGCAGGGAGTGCTCGAGGCCCTGCGCGCGGGCGTCGACAGCATCGAGCACGGCGCCGAGCTCTCACCCGAGGCGATCGCGCTGTTCCGCGAGAACCCGAAGGCCCTGCGCGGCTTCACGACCCTGCATCCCACGCTTTCCGTGATCGCGGGCGAGATGGAGATCAGCGATGCCGCGCGTGAGGATCCGCTGCTCTTCGTCATGGTCTCGAACGGGATCGAGATCAAGCGGCGCATCCTGGAGGGCTACCGGCAGGCCCGGGCCGGCGGCGTCCGGGTCGCCGTGGGAACCGACGCCGGCATCGTGCGACACGACGCCGTCTGGAAGGAGATGCTCTACTTCGTGGAGATCGGAGGCCTCTCGCACGCCGAGGCCCTGCACCTCGGCACCCTCGCCACGGCGGAGAGCATCGGCATCGCGGACCGGACCGGGAGCATCGAGGCCGGCAAGTCAGCGGACCTGCTCGTGGTCGCGGGCGACCCCCTCGTCGACCTCCATGCCCTCGACACGCCGGTGCTGGTCGTCGCGGACGGCGTCGTCCACCGGCTCCGCTGAGCGCGCTACCCGGCGACCCCCGGTGCGTGCTTGGCCAGGGTCTCGCCGATCTCGGCCGGGCTGGCGGAGACCGCGACGCCGCAGCGTTCGAGTGCGGCCATCTTGTCGGCGGCGGCGCCCTTGCCGCCGGCGATGATGGCGCCGGCGTGGCCCATCCGCTTGCCCTTGGGCGCGCGCTGCCCCGCGATGAAGGCGGCGACCGGCTTGCTCATCTCGGACTGGATGAACTCGGCGGCCTCCTCTTCGGCGCTGCCGCCGATCTCGCCGATCATCACCACCGCCTTCGTCTCGGGGTCGGCCTCGAACAGGGTGAGCGCATCGATGAAGTTGGTCCCGATGATCGGGTCTCCGCCGATTCCCAGGCAGGTGGACTGTCCGATCCCGAGGCGGGAGAGCTGATCGACCGCCTCGTAGGTCAGGGTCCCGGAACGGGACACGACACCGACCGGACCCGGTCGTGTGATCTGCGCGGGCATGATTCCGATGCGGCACTGCTCTGGCGTCACGACGCCCGGACAGTTGGGGCCGACCAGGCGCATCTCGGAGCCCTTCAGGGCCGCCTTCGCGCGCGCCATGTCGATGGCCGGGATGCCCTCGGTCACGCAGGCCGCCAGCGCGATCCCCGCGTCGGCAGCCTCCAGGATGGCATCGGCGGCCCCGGGCGGCGGCACGAAGATCACGGAGGCGTTGGCCCCGCTGTCCTTCACCGCTTCCGCGACGGTGTCATAGATGGGCATCTCGGCGATCACCTGACCGCCCTTGCCCGGGGCGACACCGCCCACCACCTGGGTCCCGTACTCGCGGGAGAGGTTCGCGTGGAACTGACCCATGCGGCCCACACCCTGGACCAGCAGCTTCGTCGACTCGTCGCACAGGATCGCCAAGACCGGCTCCTTACTGGGCTTGCGCCGCGGCTGCGACGACCTGGGTCCCGGCCTCGGCGAGGGTCTCCGCCGGGATCAGGTCGAGACCGGATTCTTCGAGGATCTTCAGGCCTTCGGGAGCGTTCGTCCCCTGCAGGCGCACCACGACGGGCACGTCGAGGTCGAGCTCCTTGGCGGCAGCGACCACGCCCTGGGCGATCAGGTCGCAGCGCACGATACCGCCGAAGATGTTCACGAGGATCGCCTTCACCTGCTCGTCCTGCAGGATCAGCTTGAAGGCGGCCTTGACCTGCTCCTCGCTCACCCCGCCGCCGGCGTCGAGGAAGTTGGCCGGCGACCCACCGCAGTGCGAGATCATGTCGAGGGTCGCCATCGCGAGACCGGCGCCGTTCACCATGCAGCCGATGTTCCCGTCGAGACCCACGTAGGACAGGTCGATCTCCTTGGCGGCACGCTCCCGCGCGTCTTCCTCGTCCGGGTCGCGCAGCGCGGCGATGTCCGGATGCCGGTAGAGCGCGTTGTCGTCGAAGTTGAGCTTGCCGTCGAGGGCGAAGAGCTCTCCCCCTTCGGTGACGACCAGGGGGTTGATCTCCACCTGGGTGCAGTCCTTGTCGAGGTAGAGCTCGAAGAGACCGCGCAGGAAGGTCACGAAGCGTCCCACCTGCTCGCCTTCGAGCGACAGACCGAAGGCCAGCTGCCGGGCCTGGTAGTCCTGGAGCCCCAGGTTCGGGTCGACGAGCACCGTCTGGATCTTCTCGGGGGTCTCGGCCGCGACGACCTCGATCTCCATCCCGCCCTCGGTCGAGGCCACGATGGCGAACTTCTCGGCGGCGCGATCCAGCAGGATCGCCAGGTAGAGCTCCCGCGCGATGGCGGAGCCCGCCTCCACATAGACCCGACGCACGAGCTTGCCTTCCGGCGGCGTCTGGGGGGTGTGGAGGGTCATCCCCAGGATCTCGCTGGCTGCCTTCTCGGCCTCGGCAGGAGACTTGGCGAGCTTGACGCCGCCTCCCTTGCCTCGCCCGCCGGCGTGGACCTGGGCCTTCACCACGACGACCTCGGTCCCGAGGTTGCGCGCTGCCTGGGCGGCTTCGGCCGGCGTCGTCGCCAGCTCGCCCTCGGGCACCGACACCCCGTAGTCCCGGAAGAGCGCCTTCGCCTGATACTCGTGGACGTTCACGCTTCGCCTCCACTCTCCAGCTCGTCCACGAGACGCTGCACGTGAGCCACCGACGCCTCGAAGAGCTTCTTCTCGTCCTCGTCGAGCTCCACCTCGATGATGCGCTCGACCCCGCCGGCCCCCAGCACACAGGGCACGCCCACGTAGAGGCCGTCGACGCCATACTCGCCTTCGCACAGACAGGCGCAGGCGAGCACCCGCTTCTTGTCCTTGATGATCGACTCGGCCATCTCCAAGGCCGAGACCGCGGGCGACACGAAGGCCGAGCCCGTCTTCAGCAGACCGACGACCTCGCCGCCGGCTCCCTTGGTGCGCTCGACGATCTCGTCGATGCGGGCACGGGGCAGGAACTGCTCGACGGGAACTCCGCCCACCGTGCAGTAGCGGATCAGCGGCACCATGGTGTCCCCGTGGCCGCCGAGCACCAGCGCGGAGACGTCCTCGACCGAGACCCCGAGCTCCCACGCCACGAAGGCGCGGAAGCGGGTCGAGTCGAGCACGCCCGCCTGCCCCACGACGCGCTCCTTGGGAAAGCCGGACACCTTCTTGAACTGGTAGACCATGGCGTCGAGCGGATTCGACACGACGATCACGTGGGCGTCCGGCGCGTTGTCCCGGACCCCTTCGGCCACCTGGGTCATGATCTTCAGGTTGGTGGCCAGCAGGTCGTCGCGCGACATGCCCGGCTTGCGGGCCAGGCCGGCCGTGATGATGACGACGTCCGCCCCGGCGATGCCCTCGTAGCTGTTGGTGCCGGTGATCCTGGCGTCCGAGCCCATCAGGGGCGCGCCCTCGGCCATGTCGAGGGCCTTGCCCTGGGGCATGTCCTCGACGACGTCGAAGATCACTACGTCGCCCAGCTCGCGATACGCGGCCTGCTCGGCGAGCACGCCGCCGATGTTGCCGCCGCCGATGAGTGCAATCTTGGTTCGTGCCATGCTTTCGGGTCCTCTCTGGGATGTCGTGGACAAAGGGCTTGGAGCTCGGGGCTTGGACGTCGACTCGGTCTCGGAGGCCGGGGCTGCGCCTCAGCCGCTCTTGCGGGGTGCGCGGACGCGCAGCGCGAGCTCGTCGAGCTGCTCGGGCGTGACCGTGGACGGCGCTTCCATCAGCAGGTCCTGGCCGCGCTGGGTCTTCGGAAACGCGACGACGTCGCGCATGTTCTCGCTGTCGATCAGCACCATCATCCAACGCTCGACGCCGAAGGCGAAGCCTCCGTGCGGCGGAGCCCCGGTCTCGAGGCTGCGCAGCATGAAGCCGAAGGCGTGCTCCTGCTGCTCGGCGTCGTAGCCCATGATCTCGAGGACCCGGCGCTGGATGTCGGTGCGGTGGTTACGCAGGGAGCCCGAGCCGAGCTCGACCCCGTTCACCACGACGTCATAGTGGCTGCCCCGCACCTTCTCGGGAGCGCTGTCGAGCAGCGGGATGTCCTCCTCCAGGGGCGCCACGAAGGGCATGTGCATGTGGGTGAGACCGCCCTTCTCGTCCCTCTCGAAGAGCGGGAAATCGACCACCAGCAGCGCATCCCAGTCCCGTCCATCGACGCGACCCAGGCGGCGGCCGAGATCGACGCGGAGCCGCGCGAGGATCATGTTGGCGCGCTCGAACTCGTCGGCCTGGAAGAAGATCAGGCTCTTCGGAACCGCTCCGGTGCGCTCGGCGATCTGCTTCTTCTCCTCCTCGGACAGGAACTTCACGATCGGCGACTGCCACTCGCCGTCTTCCTTGATGCGGATCCAGCCGAGCCCCTTGCCCCCCAGCTCCTTCTTGACGAAGGACTCGAGGCGGTCGATCTCGCTGCGCGACAGCTCGTCGGCGTCCGCGATGTGGAGGCACTTGACGATGCCGCCCGCATCCACGGCGCCCCGGAAGGCCTTGAAGCCGCTTCCGGCGAACACGTCGGTCAGCTCCGTGAGCTCGAGCTGGATGCGCGTGTCGGGGCGATCGATGCCGTAGCGCGCCATCGCGTCGGCGTAGGAGATGCGTCGGAACGGGGTCTCGAGCTCGGCACCGACCGCATCCCGGGTGACCCGCTGGGTCACCTCCTCGAGCACCGCCAGCACGTCCTCGACGCCCACGAAGGACATCTCGAGGTCGATCTGGCTGAACTCGAGCTGGCGGTCCGCCCGCTGGTCCTCGTCGCGGAAGCAGCGCGCGATCTGGAAGTAGCGATCGAATCCCGCGACCATCAGCAGCTGCTTCAGGATCTGCGGCGACTGCGGCAGCGCATAGAACTCCCCCGGCTGCAGTCGGCTCGGCACCAGGAAGTCGCGCGCGCCCTCGGGCGTCGCCCGGGCCAGCATCGGGGTGTCGATCTCCAGGAAGCCCAGCTCGGTGAGGGTGCGCCGGGCCGACTGATAGAGGGTGTGTCGCGTCGCCAGGGAGCGCTGGAGGGGCGGACGTCTCAGGTCGTGGATGCGGTGCCGCAGGCGCACCGCCTCGTCCGCGTCCGTCTCCTCTTCGATCGGGAAGGGCGGAGGCGTCGCCGAGTTGAGCAGACGCAGCTCGTCGACGTTCACCTCGACCTCGCCGGTCTTCATCTTGGGATTGATGGTGTCGGCCGAGCGTCGCTCGACGCGGCCCCGCGCCAGGATCACCCACTCGCCGCGGAGGTTGCCCGCCTTCTCGTGGGCCTCGGCGGCGACCTCGGGCTTGAAGACCACCTGCACCAGGTCGCCGCTGCGGTCCCGCAGATCGACGAAGATCACCCCGCCGTGGTCGCGGCGACGTTGCACCCAGCCCGCGAGCACGACCTCCTGGCCTTCGAGCGCGGACGTGATGTCTCCGCACGCGTGCGTGCGGCGCAGCGATCCCATCCCGTCGAGCGCGAGGCCCGTCCTGCTCACCGATCCCTCCGATCTGCGCGGATGCGACTTCGAACGCTACGGGGTGCCGGCTGCGACCGCAGCCTGGACGCCGACCCGGGAGGCCGGTAAAACCCGAGCGAAAACGACCAGTTGGATAGCGACCGGTCGCGCTCCTGTCAAACGGGTCGCCGCTGCGGAGCACCCGACCGGGCGACCGGGGGTCAGATCTCGCCGGCGGAGCAGACGCGGTTGCGACCGAGCGACTTGGCCCGGTACATGGCCTTGTCGGCCGCGTCGAGCAGGGGATCCCGGTTGTCGCCGTGCTCGGGCAGGGTGGCGACCCCGATCGAGATGGTCAGCCGCAGCTGTCCCTCGCCGCCCGCCTCGAAGAGGGTGTCCTCGACGGTGCGGCGGATCCGCTCGGCAATGGTGAGAGCCGTTTCGTGGGGCGTGTCGACCAGCAGGATGGTGAACTCGTCGCCCCCGTAGCGGGCCAGCGTGTCCACCTGCCGCACGCACTTGAGCAGGAGCTGGCTGAGGTTGCGCAGGGTCTGCGACCCCACCAGGTGGCCGTAGCGATCGTTCACGAGCTTGAAGCGATCGAGATCGAGGAAGAGCACCGAGAGCGGGGTCCCGTAGCGATTGCTGCGCTGGATCTCGTTCTCGGTGTTCGAGAGCAGGTAGCGGACGTTGTAGATCTCGGTCACGTCGTCGATGAACGCCCGTTCCTTCGCGTTCTGGTAGCGCTCGGCGTTTCGCAGCGCCGAGCGCGCGTACTCGGCCACGACGCGCGCGCAGTCCATCTCGTCTTCGGTGAAGGGCCGGGCGTCGTCGAAGACCCAGACGATGCCAGCCTCCTCGCGGTCGCCCTGGATCGGCACGGCCATGGCGCTCTCGACCCGCACCCCCACGGCCTCCAGAGCGGCGTGCAGCGGGCCGCTGCGTACCGGCTCGACGCCTTCGAAGCGGGTGGGATCGATCGGCTTCTGATCGCCCAGGAGCGCATGGATGCGGCTGGCTTCGTCCTCCGAGAAGCCGCGGAACGCGAGGGCCTGCCCCAGCGGCGAGGCGCGCCGGAAGAGCGCGATCCCGCGGTGCCGCGACAGCAGCCCGAGCAGCAGGTCCAGGGCGTTCGGATAGACCTCGCCCGGCTCGAGACAGGGCACCAGCACCCGGCAGCGCTCGACGGTGCGCACGTGCTCCCCGAGGCGCCGGTTGTCATGGACGAGCTTGCGGCGCTCCAGCAGCTGCCGCGCCGCCTGTCGCAGCTCGAGCTCCGCCACGGGCCGGATCAGGACCCAGACGGCGCCCTGGTCTTCCTGCCACAGCTCTGCGGCGTCGGGCACGGCGCCGATGCCGATCACGTCGACCGTCGGGTGCTCCCGGCGGAGACGCGACAGCAGTCGGGGGCCGTCGCCGGGATCGGCCGGGACCCCCCAGACGACCAGGTCGACGGGCTCGCCGTCCAGGATCTTCAGCGCGGTGGCGGGCGAGTC
>JANQSB010000316.1 GCA_028284295.1 Myxococcota bacterium
CCGCTTCTCCCCCATCCTCCTTCGCATCGACAGCCCGGGTGGCTCGGCCCTCGCCTCGGAGATGATCTGGAAGGCGCTGCAGGTGGCGCGCGAGTCGGGCAAGCCCGTCGTCGCCTCCTTCTCGGACGTCGCGGCGTCGGGCGGCTACTACGTGGCCTCGGGCGCCGAGGCCATCGTGTCGCCGCGCCTCGCCGTCACGGGCTCGATCGGGGTGTTCGCGCTGCGGCCCGTCATCGGCGGGCTGCTCGACGAGGTCGGCATCGGGGTGGTCCCGCTGACCCGGGGCGAGCACGCGGACTTCTTCCTGTCGGCGCCGCCGCTCTCGGAAGGCGCGAACGCCCGCATGCAGGGACTCGTGGAGGAGATCTACGACCTCTTCGTGGCGCGGGTCGCCGAAGGCAGAGGGCTGCCGCGGGAGTCGGTCCACGAGGTCGCCCAGGGCCGGGTCTGGACCGGGGTGCAGGCCCACGAGGTGGGACTCGTCGACGAGCTCGGCGGCCTCCGCCGCGCTCTCGAGCTGGCTCGTGAGAGAGCCGGACTCTCGCCCGACGACGACGTCGCCCTGATTCCCTATCCCCCTGCGCCGACCCTGGCCGACCAGCTCCGCGAGCTGATGAACGCCCGCGTCGCGGGCTGGCTCGCGGGCTCGCCACTCGGGGTGCTGGCCGACGCCCGCACCCCGTCGGCTCGGGCGCTCGCGGATCTCCGCGCGTTCGTCACGCAGCTGCCCCTCAACCAGCCGCTCGCCCTGATGCCGGTGCTGCCCGAGATCCGCTGACGGCGGTCGAGGGCGGCTGACCGTGGGTGAGAGCCGGGTGAAGCTGGAGGGCACCTTTCGAGAGCCCTGCCCCAGGCCCTACCCTCCCGTTCGCATGGACCTGATCGAGCACCTCGAAGTCGCGCGGCCCCGGGACGAGGTCGTCGAGCTGCTGTGCTGCGACGACGCCCTGCTGGCGCTGATGCCCGAGGGCCAGACCGAGATCGTCGAGCGCGACGGCGACCGGGTGACGACCCGCACCCGCTACACGGCGCTCGGCCGCGAAGGGCTCGCGACCTTCGTCTTCACCTACCTGATGGACGGCAACCTGCGCTTCGAGAAGGTCTGCGACGGCAAGGTCTGGAAGAAGCTCGAGGGACGGGTCGAGATCGAGGAGATCGACGACGAGAACACCTCGATCGCGCTGTCGCTGTCCGGGTGCACCAAGGCCCTGGTCCCCGAGATCACGATTCGCGTGCCGATGCAGGAGCAGATCCAGGACATGGCGGCCGCCATCGAGGAGCGTCTGGACCCGTGACCGTCCACCGTGTCGAGACGGCGGACGGTCTCTTCCTGCACGCCGAGTCCCACGGCGACGGGATTCCGATCCTGTTCTCGTGCGCGTTCTCCACCACCCACGAGAACTGGCGAGGGCAGGTCGAGCCGCTGGTTCAGGCCGGGGCCCGGGTGATCCTGTGGGACTACCGGGGTCACGGCCTCTCGGACGCCCCCCACGACCCCGGCCTCTACGAGATGGACCGGGTCGTCGACGATCTCGGTCGCGTGCTGGATGCCTGCGCGGCCGAAAGGCCCGCGGTCCTGGCCGGCCTCTCCTTCGGAGGGCTGGCTTCGCTCCACTTCGCGGCCCGCCAGCCGTCGCGGGTGTGTGGCCTGGTCCTGGTGGCGGCCGGTCCCGGCTTCAAGAACCCCGAGGCGGCCGCGAAGTGGCAGGCCAACACCGACCGGACGGCGAGCTTCATCGAGACGCGCGGCTTCGAGGCGTTCGTGTCCGGCAAGGCCGGGCCGACCTGCATCGGCAACGACCCCGACAAGCCGGCGGCCCGGGCCGCCGCACGGGCGATCGTCGCGCAGGATCCGATCGCGGTCGGGCTGTTCGCGCGCAACGTGGCGGGGCCGGCGCCGTCGGTGATCGCCGAGCTGAAGCAGATCGACGCGCCGGCGCTGGTGCTGGTGGGCGAGAAGGACCCGGGCTACCGGCAGGCCGCCGAGGTGATGGCCGCGAAGCTCCCCGATGCGACCCTCGAGTGGGTCGAGGGAGGCGGTCACATCCTCAACATCGATGCCGCCGAACACTTCGACAGGCGTGTGGCGCGCTTCCTCGCGGATCTGGCCTGAATTCCGCAACCGAACCGGCCGTGCCGGGTTGAGGTCTGCGTGGACGAAGACGCCGAGCTGATGCTCGCCTTCGGGCGCGGTGACGAGGCGGCCTTCGACCGCCTCTTCGCCCGCTGGGGGAGCCGTCTGCTCGGCTACCTGCAACGGATGGTCTCCGACGCTGCGACCGCCGAGGAGCTGCTGCAGGAGACCTTCTTGCGTGTGCACCGCGCTCGCACCCGCTATCGCGCCGACTCGCGCTTCTCGACCTGGCTCTACCGGATCGGGACGAACCTCGCGCTCAACGAGCTGCGCCGGCCCCGCCGTCAGCGCCCCCACGCGAGCCGGGACGACGAAGCGAGCCCCGTGGCGCTCCACGCGGCGGGCTCGGCTCCCGACCAGCTCGCCCAGGCGCGCCAGGGCGCGGCGGAGCTCGAGCGCGAGCTCGCCCGCCTGCCCGAGCGGCAGCGCGTGGCCCTGTGGCTGGCTGCCGTCGAGGGCTTCAGCTACGCGGAGGTGGCCGAGACACTCGCGACCACCGAGAAGTGGGTGAAGTCGCTCGTCCATCGCGCGCGCTCGACCCTGGCCGAGCGGCTGCCGGCGTGGAGCGGAAGCGACGGTGCGCCGCGTCCGACTCGAGCCTCGCAGCGGCAGGGAGACCCGGAAGAGGGGGAGAGACAACGACGATGAGCGAAGACGAACGGCGACACGACGAGGATCTCTCGGCTTCGATCGACGGGCAGCTCGACCCGCGGCGCGAGGCGGAGCTACGGGCCGAGCTGGCTGCTTCGCCCCAGGCGCAGGCTCGGATGCGGGCGCTCTCGCGGGTGGACGAGGCGCTCCGGCCGTTGCCGGAGACACCGGTCCCGGCTGGCATCGCGGAGGCCGTACGCGGTCGCATCACCGACGACCTCGCGCGCCGCCGGCGACTACGGCTGCGGTGGGCCGGGGGCGCTGCGCTGGCGGCCGCCGCCCCGCTCGCCCTCCTGCTGATCCTGCCCCGGGTCGGCGGCGAGCCGCCGCTGGAAGTCGCGAGCAGCGAGCCCGGTGGGTCCCGGCCCGAGCTCGAGGTCGTCGCCGAAGAAGCTCCCGCAGCAGACGCCGTCGAAGACCTGCTGGCGGAGGCGAGCGAGGAAGAGCTGGCGATCGCTCTCGACTACGAGGTGCTGGCCGACCTCGACTGGATCGAAGACCTCGAGCTGCTCGAGCGGATGGCGGACGAGCAGGCCGCGAGCGGCGGGGCCGAGCGGGAAGAGACGCGGGGGGAGCAGGGGTGACGCGCCTCCGGTCGATGCGGCTCCTGGCCCTGGCCCTGGTCGCGCTCGCGAACGCGGAGCCGACGCGGGCCCAGCCCGAGCCGGCCCGCGCCTCCGAAGCGTCCCGCGCCCCGATGGAGGGCGCCGAGCGGGAGAGCTGGCGCGAGCTCCGCCGGGAACGGAGGCGGGAATGGAGACAGGAGCGGCGTGAGCGCCTGCTCGAGCTGCTTCCCGAGGAGGAGGCCGACGAGTACCGCGCTCGGATCGAAGCGCTGCGGGAGGAGGCCCGCACGCGCGAGGCGATGTCGCCCGCCGAGCGCCGGGCGCTGCGCGAGAAGCGCGACGCGCTTCGGCGCGAGCTGCGCGGGCGAGGCATGGAGCGACGGGAGGCGCTGAGAGCCCTTCCACCCGAGCAGCGCCGGGAGCTGCTGCGCGGCCTCCGCCGATTCCGGGAGCTGCCGCCCGAGGAGCAGCAGGCCCTGCGCGAGCGCTACCGCGCCTTGCTGCAGGACCGTCCGCCGAAGGAGCGCGAGCGGATGCGGCGCAATCTCGAGCGCTGGCGCGAGATGTCTCCCGAGCGTCGCGAACGGCTGCGCGAGCAGGGACGTCGTCTGCGTCAGATGTCGCCGGAGGAGCGCCGGCGCTTGCGCGAGGCCATGGGGCGGGAGCGCGGAGATCCGCCTCGTTAGGCGACACGCCCGCTCAGTTCCAGTCGTCCACCCGGGCGCCTTCGGGGAGCTCTGCGGGAGCCACGAGCAGGCTCTGCATGCGAGCGGAGCCCTCCATGCGGCGGAGCGCCTCGGGATCTCGCTCGACGAAGCGGACCGACCGGCCCTCCAGGGTGTCCCCGCGCTGCATGACCCGGAAGAGCGTGGCGCGGTCCATCCGGAACAGTCCCGTCGCCCCCAATGGAAACACGTCGTGGGCCTGGGCTCCCAGCCTCCGGTTGAGGATCCACGTCGTCCCGCCGGTCGGTGTGGCGGCCACGGCCTTCTCGATGGCGGCACGGGTCTGCTCGACCGTCCTCGGGATGCCGGGCGCGGGCTGGCGCGTGAAGCGTCCGGCGCTCGACGCCGACCACAGCGCCACGACCACCGCCACGAGCAGGAAGGCCACTCGCAGGCGGGGCCCGTAGGGCCGATCGGCGAGCAGACAGGCGATCGTCGCCCACGCGAGCGCCGGTCCCAGGTAGTGGTAGCGGGGCATCATCCACAGGACGTTCCCCCACAGCGACTGCATCTCGGCGCGCCCGATCGCCACCATCGCGTAGGAGCTGGCGACCAGGAGCAGCAGGGCCAGCACCCGTCTGCGGGCCGGTGCTCCGAGCTTCCGGAGTCGGAGTGCCGCTCCGATCGCGAGGAGGGTGGCGATCGTCCCCGTGAGCGGTGCGGTGAGGGCGCCCGCAAAGGCGGCCTTGAAGCCCAGCTCCGCGACCGGAACCAGGAGCAGGGGCCCGGTCACGACCGTCGCGTACGCGTAGGCGACGAAGGAGGCCGTGATGAACGCGGAGGCCGGCACGATCTGCCAGCTCAGCTTCTGGAAGGGGTCGTTGAGGATCGCCCCACGCGGCATCTCCCAGGCGATCGAGACGACCGCCCAGTAGACGAGCGGCACGACGACGACGAGCGCGAACAGCCACCCCACACGCGGGGTGTCCGCGGGCGAGCCTCGCAGGAGCAGCCAGCAGGCGAAGGGGAAGGCCATCGCGACCCCGATCCCGATCCCGAAGCTGTTGGCGGCCAGCAGCATCAGCAGCGACCAACGGAGCAGCGCGGGCCAGCCGGGGGGCTTCGAAGCGCGAAGGGCGCCCGCGACCTCGTACAGTGCCCACAGCACCCAGGTCGCCATCAGCACGTTTCCGTAGGTGGAGACCCAGGCGATCGAGGCGCGGGCAGCGGGCGAGGTGCCCCAGAGCGAGCTCGCGAGACCGGCGAGCTCGCTCTTGCCACCGAGGCGCCGGACGATGCCGTAGAGCAGGCCGACGTTGACGAGATGGGTGGCGAGTCCCGCCGCGAACCACAGCCGCGCCTCGAGGCCGAAGAAGCTCGCGTACAGCCAGAAGACGCCGCGCCAGGCGGCCAGCGCGTGCCCCGCGAAGGTTCGGGCCAGGAACTCCGGCAAGCTGTCGACCGCGAACCAGTACAGGTGCTGGTAGTCGTCGTCGACGAAGAACGAGTCGAGGATGGGCGCCTGGACGAGGCCGGAGAGCAGCAGGGCCAGGGCGAGCGGCAGCCACGCCGGCGCCCGCTCCAGGCGGGTCCCGTTCATGCCCGGGGGCGGAGTGCCGTCAGCCAGCGCGCCCGTCGAGGAAGCGCTTCAGCTGTCGGTCGTGTCGGCTCGCGGCACTCAGCGACTTGACGTAGGGCTCCCAGGGCAGCTCGGCGGCGGCCCGGGGCTCGTCGCCCATCACCGTCACGCGTTGGATCACGCGCTCGCCCTCGAAGTCGTTGAGTACGCAGTGCTGCGTACAGCGGTTGTCCCACATGGCGACCGTGCCTTCGGTCCAGCGATAGCGGACCGCGAAGCGGGGGTTGCCGGCCCAGCGGGTCAGGAAGCCGAGAAGCGCCTCGCTCTCGTCGTGGCTGAGCTCGACGATGCGTCGCGTGAAGTGCTCGTTGACGAACAGGGACCTCTTCCCGGTCACCGGATGGACGCGCACCACCGGGTGGATCGCCATCGTCTCGGGCTTGTCGTGGGCGTGGGCGTCGTGGAGCGCCGAGAGCCCTTCGCAGAAGGCCTTCATCGGCGGGGAGAGCTCTTCGTAGGCCTTGTACTGGTTGGTCCACATGGTGTCGCCGCCGACCTCGGGACACTTCCGCATCTGCAGGATCGCCATGACCGACGGCTGGGTCTGGCAGGTCAGGTCGCTGTGCCACTCGTCGGCGATCGCACCCGCGCCGCCCGTGGCATGCAGCTCGAAGAATTCCGGCCGCTCGGCGTCCGTGGACAGGTTCGGGTGCGACTCGAGGGTGCCGAAGAGTCGACCGAAGGCGATGTGTTCGTCGGGAGTCAGGTTCTGCTCGGGGAAGAAGAGCACGAGGTGCTCGGCGAGCAGCTCACGCAGGCGGTCGGCGTCTTCGGGAACCGCCTTGGAGAGCGAAAGGCCGCGGACCTCGGCGCCCAGCGAGCCGCTGAGGCGCCGGACCTCGAGCGCCGGGAGATTCTCTGCGGTGGACATGGGTGGTCTGCTCCGCTCGTTCGGGGGAGGCCGGAGGATCGGGGTCCCGGCGCGTCGTCTCAGGATACACCAGCGGGCGGGTCGTTCTCCGTGCAGCGGATCCCGTCCGGGTGGTCGATCAGGGACACACAGCGGTTGCAGTGCGTGCAGCCGCTGTCGTAGCGGCCGTCGGCCATGGCGCGCTTCACGAAGTCGGGGTCCTTCAGCAGGGGGCGGCCGATCTGCACGAAGTCGAAGCCGGCGCCGATGGCGCGGTCGAGACTCTCCCGGGTCGAGCAGCCGCCGATGTAGACGACCTGGCAGTCCACCGCGTCCCGGACCCGGGCCGCGCGCTCGAGGAAGTACAGCTCCTCGTACGGGTACTCGCGGAACATCAACGGTCCGAGCATCCGCAGCCCGAGCTTCACGAGCGGGTTCCTCTCCTGCTCGATCATGCCGTGGTGGATGCTGGGGCCGCGGAACATCAGCATCGGGTTGAAGCTGCTGGTCCCGCCGCTGGTGACGATCGCGTCGATCCCCGCCCGGTCGAGGCTCTGCGCGACGCGCACCCCCTCGTCCCAGTCCACGCCGCCGGTCACGCCGTCGCTCATGCTGATCTTCCCGAGGATCGGCAGGTCTTCGCCGACTGCGTCGCGCACGCTCTCGAGCACGCGCAGGGGCAGGCGCATCCGGTTCTCGTGCGATCCCCCGTAGGCGTCGCTGCGGCGGTTGGTCCGGGGGCTGATGAACTGCGAGAGCGCGTAGCCGTGGCCGAAGTGGACCTCGACCGCGTCGAAGCCGCACCGCTTCATGAGCCGGGCGGCGTTCGCGTAGCTGTCCACGAGGTGGTCGATGTCGGCTTGGCTCATCGCGCCCGCGAAGGGCCGACCGACACTGGCACCGATGAGGTTGAAGCCTGCCGAGGGTCCGAGTGGGCGCTGCGCCCGCTCGAGCCTGCGGTTGCGCGAGAAGCTCCCGCAGTGGGTCAGCTGGCCGGAGACCCGGGCGCCGGCCGCCTGGATCTCGCGAACCATCCGGGAGAGCTCCGGCTCGAGCCCCTCGTGGAGCCAGAGCATGTCCTCGTTGATGCGGCCGTCCGCCTCGGTGGTGCAGTAGGCGAGCGTCGTCATCGCCACGCCTCCCTGGGCGAGGCGGCGGTGGAAGGCGAGCAGCCGTTCGCCGAGGACCCCGCCCGGACTCATCCCTTCGAAGGTGGCGGCCTTGATGACCCGGTTCTTCAGCTCGAGTGGGCCGAGCCGGGCCGCTTCGAAGGGGTCCATCGCATTCCCGCAGCGGGTTCGACGCACACCCATAGCATCGGGACGCGCCGACACCGTCGCGGGCGACCGGGCCCGGGGCATCCCGACGCTGATATGCTCCCGCCGTGTTTCGCAATCTCCTCGCGAGCGCGCGTTGCCTGCAGGGCAGCCGCCCGGCGGCGCTCGCCGTGCTGGGGCTGATCGCCCTCTCGATCGGCATCCGCCTGGCGCTGTGCTTCGAGCTGCGGCCGGCGCTCGTCGAGGACGCCTGGGACTATCACGACTTCGCGACCCATCTGCTGGCCGGTCGCGGCTTCCAGCACACCCACCACGGAGTCGATCCTCCCTTCACCTTCCGTGCGTACCGCCCTCCGGGCTATCCGGCCGCCCTCGCCGTCCTGTACGCGTCGATTGGCGTGCTGCCGCGCGCGGCGATGATGATGAACGTCTTCGCCGATCTGCTCACGCAGCTGGCCTGCGTGCTGATCGCCGTGCGCTGCGTCGGTCGATGGGGCGCGGTGGTGACGGCGTTCCTGCTGCTGCTCCACGTCACCTGGACACCCAGCCTGACCACCGAGTCCCTCTATTCCGCGCTGTTCGCCGTCCTCGCGCTGCTCCTGGTGCACGCCGGCACGCCCCTGCGCAAGAGGGAGGCCCTGGGGCTGGGGCTCGCACTGGCACTGGCGGTCGCCGTGCGGCCGACCGCGATGCTGGCGGCGCCCGTGCTGATGGTCGCGGCGCTGCGCGGCCGGTCCTCCTGGGGCAGACGAGCGCTGCTCGTCGTGCTCACCGGGTTGCCGCTGGTGCTGGCGCTCGGAGCCTGGGGGGCTCGCAACCACGCACTCTTCGGTCAGGTCGTCCTGACGACGACCAATCTCGGGGACCACAACGCGCCCGACTTCGGAATCCACCCGGAGCGGACCTTCGCGCGCCTGCGATCCCAGGGCCTCGACGAGGCGGGAATCCATCGGGCGTTCGTGGCGCTGGTCGTTCAGCAGATCCGTCGCGACCCGGGTGCCTTCCTCTCCTTGTGGGCCAGGAGATCCGCGGACCTGCTGTCGCTCGAGCCCGCCTGGGAGCTCGACAAGGTCCTCTATCGCTTCTCGGCCGGGGCTGGAGACGGAGTCGAGGATGGAGACACCTGGCTGCGTCGCGCCTATCGCCGCAGCCACGAGCAGTACGGCTTCGGCTACGTGCTCGCGGTCACGGGCGGCCTCGTCGCCCTGTGGCATCGCCGACGCGTCGGCTTCGTGTGGGCCTTGATCGTCGTGGTCTTCGTCGCGCACGGAGCCCTGTCGCGCGGAGACATGCGCCTGGCCGCGCCCCTCTACCCCCTGCTCTGCGTCCTGGCGGGTGGCTGGACCCTGCTCGGATCGCGCGGGGCGCCTTCTGCATCGGGAAGCGGCCCTGCGGACGAGCGCCTCAGCCGTGTGGAACCTCGAGCCCGGCCTCCCGGGCCAGCTCGAGCAGGTCGGCGAGACCGCGCGGCAGGTGCGCGGCCCGGAATCCCTGGGCGCGCATCAGCTCCGCGAGGTGCGCGCTCTTGAGCCCGAACTCGCAGTAGAGCACGTAGGGCCGGTCGCGCGGCATGGACGGGAAGGCGCGCAGGGCCGAGGAGAAGTCCATGAACAGGGCGTCGGGCCAGTGCCAGTGCTGCCACGCGGCCTTCGAGCGCAGGTCGAGCACCGTGGCCTCGGGCGGGATCTCGCGCGCGGCGAGGTCCGGCGCCTCGAGCGCGTCGAGGTCGAGGGTGCGCAGGTCGAAGACGCTGCGTTCGGCGACCGCGCGCTCGAGGACCGAAGCGTCGAGGCCCGACTCCTCGTGCTGGATGCGCGCGAGGCTCGCCGCGGTGGACGGCTTGCTGGGGACCATCGCGCAGTACTCGCCCACCCGCGCCGACAGGTCGTGGGTCCCGATGTGGCGCGCGCGCTCGAGGATCTCGTCCTTGTTGAAGCCGACGAGCGGCCGCAGGATCGGCAGTCGCGTGGCCTCGGAGACGGTCGCCAGGTTGCGCAGGGTCTGGGACGAGACCTGGCCCACGGCGTCTCCCGTGACGACGGCCTCGGCGTCGCGGTCCCTGGCCACCTGCTCGGCGGCCTTCAGCATCAGGCGCTTCAGGCTCACCTGCCAGTAGCGCTCGGAGACCTTCGACTGCAGCTCGCGCGTGACCGGGTCGAAGTCGATCGCGTGCAGGTGCGGGCGGCTGCCGTAGGACCAGTCGCGCGCCAGCACCTGCAGGACCCGCATGGCTTCCAGCTGATGGGCGCGGCCGCCGAGGTTGCAGAACACGTAGTCGAGCCGGATGCCGCGCTTCAGCATCAGCCAGGCGGCGACCATCGAGTCGAAGCCGCCCGACACCAGCGCCACGGCATTGCCTTCGGCGCCCAGCGGCAGGCCGCCGGGTGCCGGCAGGCGCTCGCGGAAGAAGAAGGCCTCGCCGGGAAGCATCTCGACGTGGACGGTGACCTCGGGGTCGTCCAGGTCGACGCCGGCGGCCTCGGGGAGCAGGGCGGCGCCGAGCGCGCGCTCGAGCTCCTGGGCGCCGACGGCGATGCTGCTGCGGTCGCCCACGCGGCGGGCGCGCACCGCGAAGCGCCGGCCCCGGACGGCCTCCCCGAAGAGCTCGCAGCCGGCGGCCACCAGGTCGGCGATCTCGGTCCACTCGCGACGTTCGGCGACGGAGATCGACTGCGCGCCCGGCACCCGCGTGAGGGGCAGCGGGTCGAAGGGCACGCCCTTCTCTCCCGTGCGCTCTCCCGGGACGGCTTCCGGCAGCTCGATCAGGATGCGATCGCGCGTCTTCACCACCTCGGCGCGCTTGCGGTGGGGGCCCAGGGCGTCCTTCAGGTTGCGGGCCAGCCGGGTCGCGAAGCGCTGGCGGGTGGCCCGCGCCTTGGTGGTGAGATCGCCGCTGTAGCGGACCAGGATGCGCGACATGACCAGAAGATAGGCGGGAAGACCGGGCGCGACCGGGGCATCATGGGCGGCGTGCGCGCCCTGTCCTGCCCCGCTCTCATCGCCTCGTTCGTTCTGCTGACCGGGCTCGCCCTCTCGTGCGCGGCGCCGCCGCCGCCCGCCGACCCGGGGCTTCCCTACCTGCAGGAGGGCGAGGCGGCGATGGCCGAGGGCGACAGCGAGAAGGCCATGGCGGCCTACCAGGTGGCGTTGGCCCTCGTGCCCGGGGATCCGCGTGCGCTGCGCGGACTGCTCGATGCGCAGGTCGCCTACGGTGAGGCCGAAGGGGCGCTGGTCACCCTGGCGGCCCTCGAGGAGGCGAGTCCCGACCCGGTGGATCCGTGCCCGGTGCTGGACCTGGCGGTCGCGGACCGGCTCGAGGCGGGCGAGCCCGAGGCGGCGACGCAGCTCGCCGAGCGGGCCCGCGCGGAGGCGTGTCCGGGAAGCCGGGCTGCCCTCGGCCGCGCGCTCGAGGCGCGGGCGCTGGACGCAGCGGCCGACGGCGACCTTCAGGCCTCGCTCGCCGATTGGCAGGCCGCCATCGCGGCGGAGCCCGGGTCGGCGGATCGCTACGAGGCGGCCGCCGGGCTCCTGCTCGAGCTCGGTCGGACCGAAGAAGCGGTGTCCCTGCTCGCGGACGGTCTCGAGCGGCATCCGGAGAGCCGGTCCCTGCGCGATCTCATGGTCCGCGCTCTCTCGATTCGCTAAACATCCGGATCCGCTCGAAGAAACGGCCCTCCCGGCCGCCGGGCAAGTGACCCGACCGAGCATCCACCAAACCGATTCACGAGAGACCGGAGTGTCGCCATGAGTGAAGATCGCCGCCGTCGCGTGGCCCTCGTCGGCGCTACGGGAGTTGCAGGCCAACAGTTCCTCGTCTCCCTCGCCGACCATCCCTGGTTCGAGCTGACGACGCTGGCCGCGAGCCCCCGCAGTGCAGGCAAGCGCTACACGGACGCGATCTCCACGCCGGGCGGCAGCATCCAGTGGGGCTGCGAAGAGGCCCTGCCCGAGCAGTTCGCGGGCATGACCGTGCAGGACGCCGCGAAGCTCGATCTCGACGGCATCGACATGGTGTTCACGGCGGTCGAATCCGACGCCGCGAAGGAGCTCGAGCCGCGCTTCGCCGCGCATGTGCCCGTGGTATCGACCGCTTCGGCCTTCCGCTACGAGTCGGACGTGCCCATCATGATCCCGGGCGTGAACATCGAGCACTCGGCCATCGTCAAGCGTCAGCAGCGCGACCGCGGCTGGAAGGGCTTCGTGGTGCCGATCCCCAACTGCACGACCACGGGCCTGGCCATGGCGCTGGCGCCCCTGGCCCGGCGCTTCGGGGTGAAGCAGGTGATCGCGACGTCGCTCCAGGCCCTCTCCGGCGCCGGGCGCAGCCCGGGCGTGCTGGGGACGGACATCCTCGACAACGTCATTCCCTACATCCCCAAGGAAGAGGAGAAGGTGCAGGACGAGACGGCCAAGATCCTCGGTCGGCTCGAGGGCGACGAGATCGTGCCCCTGGACATCGTGGTCTCGGCCCACTGCAACCGGGTCCAGGTGCGCGACGGCCACACGGTCTGCGCATCGGTGGCCCTGGGCGAGGCGGGCAGCCTCGACGAGGTGAAGGAGGCCTTCGGCTCGTTCGGGGCCGATTTCTGCGACCTGGCGTTGCCCAGCGCCCCGCCGGCCCTGATTTCTGTGACCGAGGACCCATTCCGGCCGCAGCCCAAGGCCGATCGTCAGCTCAACGACGGAATGACGACCAGCATCGGGCGGGTGCGGGAGGACACGGTCCTGCCGAACGGGATCAAGTTCGTCCTGCTCTCGCACAACACCAAGATGGGGGCGGCCAAGGGGGCCGTCCTGACGGCGGAGATCCTGGTCCACCAGGGCCTCGCCTGAACGCCTGCGGATCGGCCTCCGGGCCCCCTGGAAGGCAACTTCTGCCCCCAGGGTGCTTGCGGGGCCACGCAGGAACGCCCAATATCTGCACCTGAGCGGCCCCAGGGGGCGGGCCGCTCCAACGCAACTCGAGGGGAACGATGATTCGACGAACCGGTTTCTCGACCCGGCTCGCGGCCGTGCTGGCCGCGCTGGCTCTCGCGGCCTTCGGCTGCACCACAACCTCCGAAGAGGAGGATACGACGAGCACCGGCAGTGAGTTCGAGCAGGCCGACCAGGAAGAGGTGGAGGTCGTCGTCGAGGAGGTCGAAGAGGTGGCCGTCGTCGAGGAGGTCGTCCTCGACCTGCAGACGGTCTATTTCGACTTCGACAAGTCCAACATCCGCTCGGACGCGCGCCCGGTGCTTCGCTCCAACGGCGATCAGCTGCGCCGCGCGGGTGCGCCGATCCGCATCGAGGGCCACACCGACGAGCGGGGATCCGAGGAGTACAACCTCGCCCTGGGCGAGCGCCGGGCCAACTCCGTCAAGCAGTACCTGGAGAACCTCGGCGTCGACTCGTCTTCCATGCGCACCCTCTCCTACGGCGAGGCCAAGCCGGCCGTCGCGGGGCACAGCGAGGACGCATGGCGCTACAACCGGCGCGTGGAGTTCCAGGCGCGCAACTAGTCTTCGCCTCTCGGCCCGCATCGCGCGGCTGACGAATCAGGGGCGGGTCCGCTTGGCGGACCCGCCCTTCTTTTTCTGATACCGTCGACCGGTCCCCGAACCGGAGCCCCCCACATGTCCGATCGAGCCTCTTCCGACACCAAGACGGCCCACGGCGGCCAGCTGGCCGCGCGTGCACTGAAGCAGGCCGGCGTCGAAGTCATCTTCACGCTGGCGGGCGGTCACATCATGCCGCTCTACGAAGGCTGCATGGACGAGGGCATCAAGATCGTCGACGTGCGCCACGAGCAGGCCGCGGTGCACGCGGCGGACGCCTGGGCGCGCTGCAATCCGGGCAAGATCGGCGTCGCGGCGATCACCGCCGGCCCGGGTGTGACGGACGGGGTGACCGGTGTCGCGAACGCCTGGCGAGCCAACTCGCCCATCCTGGTCTTCGGCGGGCAGGGTCCCTTCAACAACCTGCGGCGAGGCAGCCTGCAGGAGATGGACCACATCGGTGTCATGCGGCCGATCA
>JANQSB010000319.1 GCA_028284295.1 Myxococcota bacterium
GGCGGCCGCGGGCGCGCTCGACCTGTGGGGCATCGAAGGCGCGGAGCGCTGGGACATGGGTGTGCTCGTGCGCTACCGGAGCCGTCGCGACATCATGGACCAGGTCGTTGCCCTCGCGGAGCTCGCCGCCAGCGGAGATGACATCCACCGATTCAAGATCGCGGCCCTGGAGAAGACCATCGCGTATCCACTCGACCCGTGGTTCCACCTGGGCGATCCGCGGCTGCTGCTCGCGCTCGTCCTGCTGGTGGTCGGGCTGGGCCTCGACGTCGGTCGGCTCTCACGCGCACTGGCGGCGAAGGCACCGGCCGCTTAGTCGCCCCTAACCCGCGTCCACCGCGGCCGCGAACTGCTCGCAGAGCCACTCGTTGGCGGCCCGAGCCGGCGTCGAGTCGGTCTGGATCAGATCGAATCCGTGGTAGCAGCCCTCGAAGATGCGGAGCTCGACGGGGACGCCGGCGGCGCGGAGCGCGTCGACGTACGCGACCGTCTCGTCGCGGAAGGGATCCAGATCGCCCACGAAGGTCGTCGTCGGGGGCAGCCCGGTGTAGTCCGTCTCCCGGGCGGCTGCCGCGTACTTGGGCACCTGGTCGCCGGACAGCCCGCCCAGGTACAGCCCCCAGGCCACCCGGTTGTGCCGGGCCGACCACAGGGGCGCGTCGTTGTCCCGCATGGACTCGCTCGTCATGCGGTCGTCGATCATCGGGTAGAGGGGCATCTGGTGTGCGATCCGCACCTCACCGCGGTCGCGGGCCATCAGGCTGACCGCAGCCGTGAGGCCGCCGCCGGCGCTGGCTCCCGCGACGATGAGCTGGTCTTCGCGCACACCGAGCTCGGCGGCGTTCTTCTTCAGCCACAGCAGGGTCGCGTAGCAGTCGTCAACGGCGGCGGGGTAGGGGGCCTCGAGGGATTTCCGGTAGTCGGGTGCGACGATCACGCAGTCGCGGGTTCCGATCAGCTGCTGGTAGGTGAACGCGAAGCTCTCCGGATTGGCGATCGCGTAGCCGCCGCCGTGGAGGAAGAGGACTCCGGGAAGGGGACCCGGCGTGCTCGGTGAGGGCGGCCGATAGATGCGCACCCGGACCTGCACGCCCTCGTCCAGCGAGTCGATGTAGCGCTCGTCGCAGTCGAGGCCGGGCACTGACTGGCCGTTCGTCCGGCGGCCGAGACGGCGCGCCAGGCGGAAGAAGCCGGCGCTCGGCCGGAAGAGGAGCTTCCCCACGGTGCCCGCGCGGCGCAGCTCGGGGTGGATCATGTCGCGCGTCACTCGCATGGCGGGTCCACTCCTGCTCTACTCTTCGGTGAGGCCAGACCATGATGCCAGCGGAGCGGGCCGGCGCAATCCCGCCCCGCAGCGGCCATCCGCGGTGCGGGACTCGTGCAGGGCGATGCCGCTCCCCGGATCCCGCATGGGCGTTTCGCGCGCGGAACGCTATCCCCGCATTCCGGCACTCCCCGTGCCGAGGAGGCTCCCATGCGATCGATTCCGAGTCTGGCCGTCGCGGCCTTCGTCGTGCTGGCGGTGGTCGGCCCGGCCCCGTCCGGCAACGCGTCCGAGTACGCCCCGGCCCGATCCCTGGGCTCCCCGGACTTCGATCTCATGGGGTGTGGCGACGGCGCCTTCTTCGATGCGCGCAACGGCGGAGAGTGCTGGTCCTGCGGGTCGGCGACGCGTACCGTGCTGCCCGTCGACAGCGAGACGGCCTGCGTCGTCGACCCGCTGGCCTATGCGCACGCCACCCGCATCGAGCGCAACAAGCTCAAGTGCCCCGACGGCGCCATTCCGGACCCACGCGACGGGGCCCACTGCTGGCAGTGTCCGCGCGGATCGCGACCGAGCGCATCCTGGATCACCGGCGACCGCACCTGCCTGAGGAAGATCGAGGGCGACGAGAAGAAGGCGATCTTCGACCACGACACGGGCAGCATCCTGCGCGCGTGCAAGGACGACACCTTCGCGAACGTGGGCAAGACCCGGTGCCACCGCTGTCCCACCGGCTACCGCCACAACCCCCTCAAGAAGGTGAGGCAGAAGGGGGTCTGCTTCACCGAGGACCGCGAGGAGAAGCTTCGTGCGAAGAAGGTCGGCAGCCTCAGCGGCACGAAGTGCAAGCAGGGCTTCTTCGATCTCATCGACGGTGGAAGCTGCTGGGAGTGTCCGGCGGGCTACGGGCGCTTCCTCGGGGCCGTCGACGGCGACCGGGCCTGCGTGACGGTCTCGGAGCCCGAGTTCCTGCCTGCCTCCTTCCAGCGAGCGGCGCCCCTGGACCCGGACGCGCTCCGCAGCGGGGCGAGCCGCCTCGGGTGCGGAGCCTACGGAAAGGACGCCTTCTTCGACCTGCGAGACGGTGGCAGCTGCTGGTCCTGCCCGTCGAGCCACCCGACGCGGACCCTGTACGCCGTCGACAGCGCGAGAGCCTGCGCGACCCGGACCTGCGGCCAGGAAGGGGGGCGGCCCTGCTACGTCTGGGAGCGCTTCCCCTCCTGTGATCGGGGTCTCGCCGAGGACCCGCTGAAGAACCAGTGCGTGCAGCCGAAGGACCTGGCCTGCGAGGCCTTCGTCGGCGCGCTGGCCGGTCTCAAGCAGGCGGTCGAGCAGGCGAACGCCGCGGGCGAAGCGCTGCAGGAGGAGGCGATCGAGCGCATCCCGGGGATGCGTCAGGCCCTGCTCTTCGTCGAGAACCAGAACGCCCAGATCCAGAAGCAGGCCCGGGAGCTCACGGCCCGGGTGGACTTCTCGGCCGTGACCGGGGAGCTCCAGGAGCTCATCGTCGCCAACCAGGACTTCGTCGGTCGGATGGCGGACGCGGCGACGATCCTCCAGGACTCGAGGTCGGCGGTGGAGAGCCTGCTGCTCGACCCGGAGGTCGTCTGTCGCGGGGATGCGCAGACCGCGAACGCGCGCCTGCGCGAGCTCGGGGTCGCGACGGCCCTGGGTCTCGGGGGCGGGGGCGCGACCCTCGTGGCCGACGGCGAGAGCTCGCCTCACAAGATGAGCTTCGATCTCGGCGTCGAGGTTCCGGTGAAGGGCTCCTACGTCTCGATGGGCGTGCAGCTCGTGACCGACTTCCGAGACGAAGCGGCCTGGTCGATCATGCATGGCATCAAGGCGAAGTTCGAGCTCGACAAGGACCTGAAGCTCGGATCCGTCGGCCTGACCCTCGGCTGGGCCTACTCCGGGAACCCGGATCCGTGCGCCACCGACGAGTACTCGTTCGGCGTGCCCGTCGGCTTCTCCGGATTCCTCGGGATCGGATTCGGCTGCGGGGGCTTCACCGGACTGGGCGTCCAGATCGTCGGCGCCGACTACGGATCGATGAAGACCCTCGTCCCGACGCCCGGGGGTGCCGTCCCCGTTCCCACCGTGGGCTGGAAGCTCAGTCTGCCCGAGCCCTCCATCGAGGGCAGCGTCGGCGTCGAAGGCGCCATCAAGCTCTCCGGCGGTCAAGGCGTTCGGGCGGGCATCTTCTAGCGAGGCGCGCGGAGCGCTTCCGCTCGTCTCAAAACTATGATACTAATTGGGTCGCTTCGGGCACCGCGAGGCGTTGCGCGCGGAGGACCGCATCATGGCGAGCTATCGGGGAGAGATCTTCGACGCGGACAACCACTACTACGAGGCGCACGATGCCTTCATCCGCCACGTCCCGAAGCGGATGCGCTCGCGCTGCGTGGAGTGGGTCGAGCTCGAGGGAGGACGCCGCTACCAGGTGGTCGGTGGCAAGATCGATCGCTCGGGCAACCCGACCTTCGATCCCATCTCCAAGCCGGGCGTGCTGCGGGAGTACTTCAGCGGGAATCCGCGTGGCCTGAGCAGCGCCGAGCTGATCCGCTCGTCCCTCGAGCCGATGCCGCCCGAGTACATGGATCGCGACGCGCGGATCGCGCGCATGGACGAGCAGGGGCTCTCCGGGGCCTGGCTCTTTCCCACCCTGGGAGTCCTCTACGAGGAGCCGCTGAAGAAGGACGTCGATGCTCTCTGCACCACCTTCGGGGCCTTCAACCAATGGCTCGAAGAGGACTGGGGGCTGAACTACCAGGATCGCATCTTCACCTCGCCGTACATCACGCTGGCCGACGTCGGCTGGGCCTGCGAGCAGCTCGACTGGGCGCTCGCCCGGGACGCACGCATCCTGGTGATGCGGCCCAGTGCCGTGTTCACGCGCCGCGGACCCCGCAACCCCGGCCATGCGGACTTCGATCCCTTCTGGGCCCGGGTCAACGAGTCCGGCATCACCGTCGTCACCCACATCGGCGCCACCCGACACGACAGCAACGGCTACGACACGCGCGCCATCGATCCCCTGGGCCTGGGGCCGCGTCCCAGCGTCACGAACTTCCACCGCTCCCGGAACATCAACGACTTCCTGGCCAGCATGGTCTTCGACCGCCTCTTCGAGCGCTTCCCCAACCTGCGCATCGCCTCGGTGGAGAACGGCTCGGAGTTCCTCGGGGATCTGCTGCGCAGCCTCGACCGCACCAAGGAACGGGTTCGCGGATACTTCAAGGAGGACCCGGTCGACCAGCTCCGGGAGCACGTGTGGATCAATCCCTTCTGGGAGGACGACATCCCCGAGGTGATCGGCCACATGGGTGCCGACCGGGTGATCCTCGGCTCGGACTGGCCGCACATGGAAGGGCTGGCGCACCCGAAGGACCTGCTCGACGAGCTCGACGGGGTCGCCGCGGCGGACCAGGAGAAGATCCTCTACCGCAACGCGTTCGAGCTGAACGAGCGGCGTCCTCTCTAGGGAAGGTCTGCACAGGGTGCAGACCCCGCAGCAAGCGAACGCGAAGCGTTCGCCGGGTAGAGAGTCGAAGGAACGGAGAGGAGAGCCGGTGACCGGAATCGACGGCCTCGACCTCGTCTCACCGCAGGCCTACGGCGAGCGGGGCGCTCCCCACGACCAGTGGCGCGAGCTGCGCAGGCTGGACCGCTTGCAGCACTGCGCGCCCGAGGGATTCGACGCCTTCCATCCCGTGGTCCGGCACGACCAGATCTGCGAGATCTCGAAGCAGCCGGATCGCTTCCTCAGCCGTTTCGGGATCGTCCTCGAGAGCCAGGAGCAGAAGCGCTTCGCGCAGGCCAACCAGGGGGTCGGCCAGATGCGCGCGGTCATCGTGATGGACCCGCCGGAGCATCGCGACTATCGGAAGGTGGCGGCCCACTGGTTCACGCCGCGCGCCATCCAGCGCATCGCTCCGATCGTCGAGGAGAGTGCCCGGAGCCTGGTCGACGGCATGGTCGAGCGGGCCAGCGGCGGCGAGGGGGAGTGCGAGTTCGCGAACGAGATCGCGGCCGCCCATCCGCTTCGCATCCTGTCGACGATCATCGGCGTGCCGCGCGAGAAGGAGGGGCAGCTGCTGCGGCTGACCAACGAGCTCTTCGCGGCGGACGACCCGGACCTGCAGCGGAAGGGCGAGGACCGGGGCCAGGCCGTGCAGGCGATGGTCATGGAGTTCATCCAGCTCTTCAACGCGATCATCGAGGACCGCCGGGCGAACCCGACCGACGACCTGGCGAGCCTGCTCGCGAATGCCGAGGTGAACGGCGAGCCGATGCCGCTGATGGACACCCTCGGCTACTACCTCATCACCTTCACAGCAGGTCACGATACGACGAAGAACGCGATCGCCGGTGGGATCCGGGCGCTGGCCGAGCACCCGGCGGAGTTCCGGAAGCTCAAGCGGGACCCCGACCTCATCCCGGGCGCGGTCGAGGAGATCGTCCGCTGGACCTCGCCCGTCAACTACATGAAGCGGGTCGTCGCCGAGGACCTCGAGTTCCGGGGGCAGCCCCTTCGAAAGGGAGACAACCTCATTCTCTTCTACGCCTCTGCGAATCGAGACGAGTCGGTGTTCGAAGACCCCTACCGCTTCCGGGTCGACCGGAAGCCGAATCCACACCTGGGCTTCGGGATCGGCGAGCACTTCTGCCTGGGAACGCACCTGGCGCGCCAGTCCCAGTGCGCCCTGCTGCGAGAGCTGGTCGGGCGGGTCGACACCCTGGAGCTCGCGGGAGAGCCCGCCCAGATCGCTTCGAGCTTCGTCGTCGGCCTGAAGCGGCTGCCGATCCGGTATCGGACGAGCGCCTGATGTCCGGCTACGACGACATCCGCTACGAGGTCGAGGACGGCCGGGCCCGCATCACCCTGGCACGGCCCGCCACCCACAATGCGATGACGCCCCGGATGCTGGAGGAGCTCGAAGCCGCGCTCTGGGAGGCGGACTCCGATCTCTCCGTGCACAGCGTGATCCTGCGAGGCGAGGGGGCCTCCTTCTGCTCCGGCTACGACCTGACGGCGCTCGGTGGCCGGAAGCGACCCGGCCATCGCACGGGTCGCACCCACGACGACGACATCTGGCTGATCGAGCAGAACAACCGTCGCATCCGAGCGTTGTGGGAGATGCACAAGCCCTCGATCGCACAGGTGCACGGCAACTGTCTGGCGGGAGGGACCGATCTCGCGATGGCGTGCGACATCGTGATCGCCGCGCAGGACGCCCGCATCGGCTTCCCTGCGGCCCGCTCGATGGGCGCCCTGCCCAACAACTTGTGGATGTACCACTGCCCGCCCCAGTGGGTGAAGCGTCTGCAGCTGACCGGCGACTCGGTGACGGGCGAGGACGCCGAGAAGGTCGGCCTGGTCCTGAAGGCGGTTCCCGCCGGGCTGCTCGAGGACGAGGTGGAAGGGCTGGCGGATCGCTTCGGTCTGATCGACCCGGACCTCCTGGCGGCCAACAAGCGCATCACCAACCTGTCCCTGGAGCTGATGGGCGCCCAGACCCTCCAGCGCCTGGCCGGTGAGAACGACGCGCGCGCCCACCGCTCCCAGGCGGTTCGCGACTACGGGCGCAGCGTGCGCGAGCACGGTCTCAAGGAGACGTTGCGCCGCCGGGACGAGCCCTTCGGTGAGGGCTTCGCGCGGGTCGGGGTGCCGGAGGGCCGGCTGAAGCGCGACTGATCGGGAGAGCGCGGCCGCGCCGCTACCGGATCAGCGGGTCCCTCGGCAGGCCCAGCAGCCGCTCGGCGATCTGGTTGCGGAGGATCTCCGAAGTGCCCCCGCCGATCGTGGCGCCCATGGTCGCCAGCAGCCAGGTGCCGATCCGCCGCTGGTTGCCTTCGCGGACGGCTGCGGCCGGACCGACCATCCGCGCCGCGAGGGCGCCCTTGCGTTGCGCGAGCTCGGCTCCCAGCAGCTTCTTGACGCTTCCCTCGGCTCCCGGCTCCGAGCCCTCCACGGCCCGGATCACGGCGCGGAGCTTCATCAGGACGATGGACTCGGTCTCCGCGAGCGCGGCGCCGACCTCCCGCATCACGCCCGCGTCTTCCGGAGCGAACTCGCCCATCAGTCCCAGCAGGTCGGGTCCGCCGCCCATGCCCCCGTCCGTGCCGCCCCCGAGCGAGACCCGCTCGTTGCCGAGGGTGCTGCGCGCGACCGTCCAGCCCTGGTCGACGGGCCCGACGACGTCGTCGTCCGGGACGAAGACGTCGTCGAAGAACACCTCGTTGAAGTGTGAGTGGCCGGTGATCTGTCGGAGGGGGCGTACCTCGACTCCGTCGGCGCGCAGGTCGATCACCATCATGCTGATGCCCGCGTGCTTCGCCGCGTCGGGGTTCGTGCGGACGGTCGCGAAGCCGTGGCTGCAGAGATGCGCGTTGCTGGTCCACACCTTCTGGCCGGACACCCGCCAGCCCCCTTCGACCTTCACGCCCCGCGTCTGCACGGCGGCGGCGTCGGAGCCGGCGCCCGGCTCGCTGAAGAGCTGGCAGAACTCGATCTCCCCTTCGAGACTGGGCCGCACCCAGCGCTCGACCTGTGCGGGGCTTCCGTGCTGGGCGATGGTGAGGGTGTTCCAGCCGCTGATGCCCAGGTCCGGTCGCCGGACCCCTTCGAACTCCTCCTCGATCACGAGCTGCTCGATCGGTCCCGCGGCACGACCCCAGGGCTCGGGCCAGTGGGGCACCAGGTAGCCGCTGTCACTGAGCGCTCGGCGCCTCTCTTCCCGAGGCAGGGAGCGGTATCGCCCGACGAAGGCTCGCGCTTCTTCCCGGAAGCGCTCGGCTTCGGCCGGTAGCGTGACTGTGGTCCGGGTGCGCACGCCACGCCGCATGGACTGCACCACTTCCTCCCGGGCCCGAGCCGAGGGGCCCACGAAGGCCTCGAGCGCGATCGCCCTTCGGAGGTAGAGGTGGGCGTCGTGCTCCCACGTGTAGCCGATTCCGCCGTGGACCTGGATGTTCTGCCGGGCGCAGAAGGCGAAGGCGGGCAGGGCGAGCGCGTGTGCCACCGCGGCTGCGAGAGCGGCTTCGTCTTCGCGAAGGTCCTCCCGGGTAGCGCCCCAGGCTCCCGCCGTGGCCTGCTCGGTCGCGACGAGCATGTCCGCACAGTGGTGCTTGACCGGTCCGAAGGTCCCGATGGGCCGCCCGAACTGCACCCGCTCCTTCGCGTACGCGGTCGCCATCTCCGTACAGGCACGTGCGCCGCCGGCGGCCTCGGCGGCAGCGAGCGCCCGGGTGATCCGCTCGAGGGCCGGGCGCGCGCCGCGCAGGCGGTACCCCTCCCGAAGCTCGGCTCCGTCGCAGCAGACCGTGGCGACGCGGCGGCTGGGGTCCAGGTTCTTCTGCGCTTCCACCGAGACGCCGGTCTGGTGCGCATCGAGCAGGACCACGTCGTCGCCGACGCGGATCGCGAAGAGCCGTGCGCTGGCTGCGCCCAGCACCCAGCCCGAGCCGCGGAGCCGGCCCGTGTCCTCCTCCCGGAACCCGCCGCCGTCGCACTCCCCGTCGTACTCCCGGGGCAGGTCGACCGCGGCGACGAGTGAACCGTCCGCGAGTCCCGGCAGGAGGGCCTCCCGCGCCGAAGCGTCTCCCGCTTCGCCGAGCAGGGCGGAGACGATGGTGGTCGGCAGGAAGGGACCCGGCGCCATCGCGAAGCCCAGTGCCTCGAGGACGATCGACAGCTCGGGGAGTCCGAAGCCCTGGCCTCCGAATCCCTCTTCGACGTGGAGCCCCAGCCACCCGAGCTCGGCCATCTCCTTCCAGAAGCTCGGCGCCCGATCGCTCGTCGCTTCCAGGAGCTCACGGGACTCGCCGAGCGCATGGTGCGAGTCGAGGAAGGCGCGGGCGACGCGGGCGAGCTCCTGGTGCTCTTCCGACAGGGCAATCGACATCGGGGACCTCCGCGCGCGTCGGGTCGCGGGCGTGGAAAGACTATGATACTAGTTGTACAGGGGCCAGCGGACGCGAGTATTCCCAGGAGACCGTGCGGGATGAGCAGCAAGCGTGACCCCGAACGCGCGGCCGTTCGCATCGCCCGCAAGCTCGTGGAGCAGATCCGCCGGCGGAAGCTGCGACCCGGAACGCAGCTGGCGGCCGAGCACCGGATGATCGAGGAGTTCGGCGTCTCGCGGGCCACCGTGCGAGAGGCGCTGCGCTTTCTCGAGCTGCAGGGGGCGCTACGCATCAAGGCCGGGCCCGGAGGCGGGCCGGTCGTCAGCGCTCCCGGGGCCGACCACCTCGCCAGCGTGCTCTCGCTCCACCTCCAGTTCGCCGACGCCTCCTTCCGTTCCGTCGTCGAAGCGCGTTGCTCGATCTACCCGGTCCTGGCCGCCGAGGCCGCCGCGAACGCCAGTCGCGAGGACGTCGGCACCCTGCACGAGAGCCTGGCGAGGATCGCCGATGGGCTGCACGATCCCGACCTCTTTCGCGAGGAGGCCCGGCGCTTCATGAACCTGATCGCCAGTACCTCGGGCAACCGCGTGCTGGCGATCCTGGTCGAAGCGCTGCACCGCATGTCGGGAGACGACAGCAGCTGGGACGAGCGGCAGTGTCGCTCGGCACTTCGGAGCTACGAGCGCGTGGTGCAGGCCATCGAGGCCGGCGATTCGGGCGAGGCTCGCCGGATCATGGCGGACTCGTTGTCTGCCGCTCTGCGCATCGCCGAACGGACGGCCCCCGCCGAGC
>JANQSB010000322.1 GCA_028284295.1 Myxococcota bacterium
GGCGGCCGCCTTCTTCTTCTTCCGGATGCTCGGCTTGTCGTAGTACTCGCGACGTCGCAGCTCGGTGAGGATGCCGGCCTTCTCGCAGCTCTTCTTGAACCGCTTCATGGCCTGCTCGAACGACTCGTTTTCCTTCACCTTGATGACGGGCATGTTCTCTTCCGATCCCGCCCCGGATCTCCGGGACGACCGTCGCGGGCGGCTGCACCCGAGCATCTCGAGCGCGGCCGGATCCGCGGTTGTGTGGTTTCAGGTGGCGGTCCGTGTCGGGTGTTGCCGACCGCTTGCATGCGATTCCGCGCGCGACGCCTGCGGAATCGGGTGGGGGTTTCGGATCACAGTCAACTCACGTTCTCCGGGCGACGCGGCACGCTAGCCCACGCCCCAGGGGGATTCAAGCAACCCGGTGGCGCTTCGAACGCGCCCGCTACGCATCGGCCGGGCTTGCGCCGGCGGCTTCGTCGACGGGACGACGCACGGGGATGCCCCACTCGAGCAGACGCGCCTTGACCTCACCCACCGTGGTCTCGTGGAAGTGGAAGATCGAAGCCGCCAACGCCGCCTGGCAGTGACCGCCATCGGGTCCGTCGCGCAGGGCATCCGCGAGATCCTCGGCGCTGCCGCCACCCCCGGACGCGATCACCGGGACCGGAACGGCGTCCGCGACCGCGCGCAGCATCGCGAGGTCATAGCCACTCTTGGTCCCGTCCCGGTCCATGCTGGTGAGCAGGATCTCGCCGGCACCGGCCTGGGCCATGCGCGACGCCCACTCGACGGCGTCGATTCCGGTCGGACGGCGGCCGCCGTGGGTGCAGACCTCCCAGCCTTCGCCGTCTTCCCGGGCGCGGGCGTCGATGGCGACGACGAGATTGGCACTGCCGATCTTCTGGGCGGCGTCCGCCACCAGGTCGGGGTCGCGCACCGCGGCGGTCATGATCGACACCTTGTCGGCCCCCGCGTTGAGCAGGTCGCGGATGTCCTGGAGCGAGCGCACGCCGCCCCCCACCGTCAGCGGCATGAAGACGCTCTCGGCGGTCCGGGTCACCACGTCCAGCAGGATGTCCCGCTCCTCGTGGCTCGCCGTGATGTCCAGGAAGGTGATCTCGTCCGCTTCCTGGGCGTCGTACATGCAGGCGACCTCGACGGGATCGCCAGCGTCGACGTGGTCGACGTACTTCACGCCCTTCACCACGCGACCCTTGTCGACGTCCAGGCAGGGAATGATCCGCTTCAGGAGCATCTCAGTCGGCCTCCGCGCTCGCGACGAGGGCCAGCGCCTCGGACAGCTCGACGGCGCCCGTATACAGGGAGCGGCCCAGGATCGCGCCGCGGATGCCGCTGTCCCGACGCGCCAGGCTGCCTTCGATGTCGGTCAGCGAGGCGACGCCCCCGGAGACGATGACGGGCACCGAGACCTGCTCGGCGAGGGACGCGGTGGCGTCCAGGTTCGCGCCGCTGAGCATGCCGTCCCGCGCGATGTCCGTATAGACGATGGCGGCCACGCCGGCGTCCTCGAAGCGACGCGCCAGATCCGCGGCCGCGATCTCGCTGGTGTCCGTCCAACCCTCGACCGCCACCCGGCCGTCCCGGGCGTCGATGCCGAGCACGATGCGACCCGGGAACTCCTTGGCGGCGTCTCGTACGACCTCGGGCTCGCGCAGCGCGACGGTGCCCATCACGACGCGATCGACGCCCAGCGCGAAGGCGGCCTCGGCGTCGCGCACCTGGCGCACCCCGCCACCCAGCTGCACGGGCACGTCGCCCATCTCGCGCACGATCGCGCGAATCGCCGACTCGTTGACGCGCACGCCGTCGCGTGCTCCGTCGAGATCCACGACGTGGAAGCGGCGGATCTCGAAGGCCGCCCAGCGGCGCGCGGCGTCGGCCGGGTCGGGGTGATAGACGGTGACCTCTTCGTAGCTTCCCTGGGCGAGCCGCACGCACTGGCCCTCCAGGATGTCGATGGAGGGGATCACCTCGAAGGGGGTGTCGCCGGCCATGCTCACGACCCCTGGACCCAGTAGCGGTAGGCATCGAGCAGACGCTTGCCCGCGCGCTGGCTCTTTTCGGGGTGGAACTGCACGGCGAAGAGGCTCTCGCCGGCGACCGCGGACGCGAAGCTGCCCCCGTAGTCGGTGCGACCGACCACCACGTCCGGGTCTTCGGGCTCGCCCCGGTAGGAGTGCACGAAGTAGAAGACGTCGCGCTCGGGCAGTCGCTCGAGCATCGGGTGCGAGCCCTGGAAGACGACCTCGTTCCAGCCGATGTGCGGCACGCGCAGGGGCGCGCCGCTCTCGTCCTTCTCGCCGAAGCGGGTGACCCGGCCGGCGATCACCCCGAAGCCCTTGGTCACGCCGTGCTCCTCGCCGACGTCGAAGAGCAGCTGCAGGCCGAAGCAGAGCCCCAGATAGGGACGCGCGTCCGCGATCGCGCGAGCGACCGCCTCGTCGAGGCGCGCTGCGCGCAGGCTCTCGGCGGCGTCCCGGAACGCGCCGACGCCGGGCAGCACGACGCCCGCGCAGTCGCGAACGACCGCCGGGTCGCCCGTCACGACCGGGTCGAGCTCCGAGCGAGCGAGCGCCTTGGCGACGCTCTTGAGATTGCCAGCGCCGTAGTCGACGACTGCGATTCGGGGGGTACGCATCGGTTCCGGAAGTCGCGCGTGTCGCGCTACAGGGCGCCCTTCACGGTCGGCAGACCGGTCTGGCGCGGGTCGATCTCGAGCGCCGCGCGCAAGGCGCGGGCGGTGCCCTTGAAGACGGCCTCGACCACGTGATGCGGACTGCGGCCGTACCGCATGTCCACGTGCAGATCGAGACCGGCGTTCTGCGACAGCGCCTGCAGGAAGTCCTCGGTGAGCGAGGGGTCGAAGTCTCCGATGCGATCGTTGCGAAGCTCCACCCGATACACCAGGTAGGGACGGTTCGAGACGTCGACGGCCACGTCCACCCGCGCCTCGGCCATGGGCAGCGAGCACTGCCCGAAGCGGCGGATGCCGGTGGGATCTCCGACGGCCTCGCGAATCGCCTGTCCGAGCGCGATGCCCACGTCCTCGACGGTGTGGTGGAAGTCGACCTCGATGTCGCCCCGGGCCTGGAGGCGCAGGTCGAAGAGCGCGTGCTTGGCGAACGACTCGAGCATGTGGTCGAAGAAGGGAATCCCCGTCGCGACCTCGTACTGACCGCTCCCGTCGAGGGTCAGCCCGATCTCGATGTCCGTCTCCTTCGTCTTGCGGACGAGAGTCGACTTCCGCTCCTGGGTCTTGCGCTCGCTCATGGGTCCTGACTCCGTCTTCGCTTCCGGGACCGGAAGCCCGGGAGCCGAGGCGCCCGGTCGCTCTAGATCTCCATCTCGCGGGCCGCTTCGCGTTCCCGACGTGCCCGCCGGATCTTCTGCAGCCGCAGGTCGATGGCTTTGCCGTGCCCCTCGAGCCCTTCCACGCCGGCCAGCCGCATGGCCTCGGATCCCAGCTCCCGCAGCTTGGGCGGCTCGAATCTCGTGAAGCTCGTGCGCTTGAGGAAGTCCTCGACGCCCAGCGGAGAAGCGAAGCGCGCCGTCCCGCCCGTCGGGAGGACGCTGTTGGGACCCGCCAGGTAGTCCCCGACCGCCACGGGCGTGTAGTGCCCGAGGAAGATGGCCCCAGCGCTCGAGACCGTCTTCAACGCGCCGTCGGGATCCTCGATGGCCAGCAGGAGATGCTCGGGCGCGTAGCGATTCGCGAGTGTAATCGACTCCTGGAGATTGCGCGTCACCACCACGGCCCCCCGGGTGGTGAGGCACTCCTTGGCAGTCTTGGTCCGCTCGAAGCCCTTGAGCTGACGAGCCAGCTGGTCCTGGACACGGGTCACCAGCGCCTTGGTGTGCGTGATGAGCACCACCCGCCCGAACTCGCTCTGCTCCGCCTGGGAGAGCAGGTCCGCGGCCACCCAGGCCGGCGTCGCGCTGCGATCCGCGACGACGCACAGCTCGCCGGGGCCCGTCGGGGGAGTCACCGAGACCCGGCCGGCCACGCCCAGCTTCGCGGCTTCCGCGGCGGGCTCGCCCGCGCCGATGATCTTGTCCACGGCGGGAATGGTCTCCGTCCCCCAGGCGAGCGCCGCGATCGCCCAGGCGCCTCCCGCCTTGAAGACGCGATGCACGCCCGCCACCCGGGCGGCCGTCAGGATCTCGGGTGCGACCCGTCCGTCGCGGCCCGGCGCCACGGTCAGCACGATCTCCGGCACCTCGACGACCGAGGCCGGAACCGTGTGCATCACGACGCTCGAGGGCGCAGACAGGCTGGACGCATCGACGTAGACGCCCACACGGTCGAGCGCGCGCACGCGATGACCGAAGTAGCCGCCGCCTTCCTCGCGCATCTCCCAGCTCGAGGGGATCCGCTTGCGATGGAACTCGCGGACCCGCATCGAGGCCTTGCCCAGGGCGGCGCGATCGCCCGCGTCGACCCGCTCGCAGGCTTCGTCCCACTCCTCGCGATCGACCTCGAGCGAGGTGAGCTTGGCGCGCGCCGCCTTCGGGATGCGCGCGAACAGCTCGTCGTCGCCCCCTTCGCGAACGCGTTCGATGATCTTGCGGGCGTCCTTGCCGGTGGCTGCGGCCTCGGCGCCCCGGTCGCACAGCTCGGCGAAGTTCGACTCGAAGCTCGCGTCGTCGCTCTTGAGGACGCGCAGCAGCTTGGTTGCTCGGCTGGCCATCTGAAACCTCCTTGCGCTCACACCGCTGGGGAGGGATGGCGGCGTCTCGCTGTCTATCCCGGCTCCGCCTTCCTGCGCGCCGTCACGACGCGAGGCCTTCGGGCCAGGTCTCGCAGGATCTCGACCTCGTCGAGTCCCTTCTCGCTGCACTCCTTCGCGACCCGCTCCGCCTGCCCGTCGCCGACCTCGACCGCGAAGACGCCCCCTGGCGAAAGCGCGCTCGACACCCCGGCGACCAGACGGGTCAGGACCGCATGGCCATCTTCCCCGCCGAAGAGCGCGACCTCGGGCTCGTGCGCCAGCTCCGGCGGCAGGCCGCCCCGCTCCCGCTCCGCCACGTAGGGCGGGTTCGAGACCACGAGGTCGAATTGCTCGCCGGGACAGGCACCGAAGAGGTCCCCCTCCAGAAGACGGAGTCGATCACTCAGCTGCAACTTGTCGGCATTGACGCGGGCAATCTGTAGAGCCTTCGGGGAGATATCCGTCGCAGTTACGTGTGCGGCGGGACGCTCCCGGGCGAGAGCGAGGGCGATCGCCCCCGATCCGGTGCCCAGATCGAGGATCCGGTACGTGGCCTCGGGATCCGGCAGCCGGGAGAGCGCCGCCTCCACCAGCGTCTCGGTCTCGGGGCGTGGGGAAAGTACATCGCTGGTCACGTCGAGCTCGAGGGACCAGAACTCCTTGCTCCCCAGCAGCTGGGAGACCGGCACCCGGTCGCGCCCGCGGCGGACCACCAGCTCGCGGAACCCCGCCCGCTCGGGCTCGGCGATCGGCTTCTCGAAGTCGACGTAGAGCTGGAGCCGGGGAATGCCGAGGCTGTGGGCCAGCAGCACCTCGGCGTCGAGACGGGCGGTCTCGATACCGCGCTCCTGGAAGTGTCCCTCGGTCCACTGGAGCAGCTCGAGGACCGTCCAGGAGCGGTCGCGCGTCATCCGGCCGCCGTCTTCTCGGGGTCGGCGCTGTCGAAGTGCTCGGAGAGCTCGAGCCGGATCGCCGACAGCAGCTCGTCGATCTCGCCCTCGAGGATCTGGTCGAGCTTGTGCAGGGTGACGCCGGCCCGGTGGTCGGTGACGCGGTTCTGCGCGTAGTTGTAGGTGCGGATCTTCTCGCTGCGCTCGCCGCTGCCCACCTGCTCGCGCCGCTCGCTGGCGCGCTCGTCGGCGGCCTTCCGCTGCTCGAGCTCGAGCAGGCGCGAGAGCAGCACCTTCATGGCCTTGGCCTTGTTCTTGTGCTGCGACTTCTCGTCCTGGCACTGCACCACCAGCCCCGTCGGCAGATGGGTCAGGCGCACCGCCGAGTCGGTCGTGTTGACGCTCTGGCCACCCGGGCCACCGGCCCGCATGACGTCGACCCGCAGCTCGTTGGGGTCGATCTTGACGTCGACCTCCTCGGCCTCGGGGAGCACCGCCACCGTGACCGTCGAGGTGTGGACGCGACCCTGGCTCTCGGTGGCAGGCACCCGCTGCACCCGGTGCACCCCACGCTCGTACTTGAGATCGCGGAAGACGCCGGTGCCCGAGAAGAGCGCGATGATCTCCTTGAACCCGCCCCCGGCCGTGTCGGACGCCGACATCGGCTCGATCTTCCACCCCAGCCCGTCGGCGTGCCGCGAGTACATGCGAAACAGGTCGGCGGCGAAGAGCGCCGCCTCGTCGCCCCCCGTCCCCGCGCGAATCTCCAGGATGGCATTGCGGGCGTCGTTGGGGTCGGCGGGCACCAGCAGCTCGCGCAGCTTCTGCTCCAGCTCGTCGCGCTCGGGCTCCAGCCGCTGCAGGTCGGCCCGGGCCATCTCGGCGATCTCCGCGTCCTCGTCGCCCAGCATCTCGCGGGCGTCGGCCAGCTCGGCGATCAGAGCCCGATAGCGCCTACCCACCTCGACGAGCGGCTTCTCGACCGCCAGCTCCTTGCCCAGCCGCTGATACTCACTGGGCTTCGAAGCCAGCCCCGGATCCGCAAGCTGCTCCTCCAGAGCCCGCGCCCGAGCCTCCGCCTCACCGATCTTCTGAAGAAAGTCAGCCATCGCGAAGGGGGAATCTAGCGGAGACCAGGAAAGCGACGGCCCCACCCGAGAGCGAACACAGACCCAAGGGCCGGGGCGCTGGGGTGCGGCCCCTGCCAAAGAGCCACGCGCCACCACCGAGAGCAAACACAAGCCCAAGGGCCGGGGCGCTGGGGTGCGGCGGCGACGACGGTTGGCCAACCGCAAACCCCCCGCAAAAGGAAACCCGACCAGGCCAGGGAGGAGCCGACCGCACCCCACGTCGCGGCCCCTGCCGAAAAGCCGCTCGCCAAATCCAGCGCGAACCGCCGCCCGCAAGAACCTAGGAGTTCATCGACTCCAGGAACTCCGCATTGGAATCCGTCTTCTCGATCTTGCCGAGAAGGAACTCCATGGAGTCCACGGGTGACAACGGCGAGAGCACCTTCCGCAGGATGTACATGCGGTTCAAGGTGTTCTCGTCCAGCAGCAGCTCCTCGCGCCGGGTCGCCGAGCGGTTGATGTCGATGGCCGGGTAGGTGCGGCGGTCGGCGAGCTTGCGGTCGAGCACCAGCTCGCTGTTGCCCGTGCCCTTGAACTCCTCGAAGATCACCTCGTCCATGCGCGAGCCCGTGTCGATGAGCGCCGTGCCGACGATGGTCAGGCTGCCGCCCTCCTCGACGTTGCGCGCGGCGCCGAAGAAGCGCTTGGGCTTGTGGAGGGCGTTCGAGTCGACGCCGCCCGACAGGATCTTGCCCGAGTGCGGGACCACCGTGTTGTGGGCGCGGGCCAGGCGGGTGATCGAGTCCAGCAGGATCACCACGTCGCGGCCGTGCTCCACCAGGCGCTTGGCCTTGTTGATCACCATGTCGGCGACCTGCACGTGGCGCGTCGCCGGCTCGTCGAAGGTGGAGGAGATGACCTCGGCCTTCACCGTGCGGCGCATGTCGGTCACCTCTTCGGGCCGCTCGTCGATCAGCAGCACGATCAGGTAGACCTCCGGGTGGTTCTCCGCGATCGCGTTCGCAATGTCCTTCAGGATCATCGTCTTGCCCGCCTTGGGCGGGGACGTGATCAGACCGCGCTGGCCCTTCCCGATGGGCGCGATCAGGTCGATGATGCGGGTGGTGAGACCGCCCTCGCCCGCGGACTCCATCTCGAACTTGTCCTGGGGATAGAGGGGCGTGAGGTTGTCGAAGAGGATCTTGTGCTTCGCCTTCTCGGGCGGCTCGAAGTTGATCGACT
>JANQSB010000323.1 GCA_028284295.1 Myxococcota bacterium
GAGGTCGATGCCGAAGCCCTCGAGGGTCGCCTGCACGTCGATCATCGCATTGGCGGGGTCTTCGAGCGCGCGCGTCCGGTTCCAGATGAAGGCACGACCTCCCGATCCACCGACGATGGTGAGCCCGTCGGGAGAGACCGCGAAGCCCTCGCTCTCGCTCTGCCCGGGCAGGGCCCCGATGGAAGCGATCACGGGGTTGCCGACGGTCCAGCGGAAGGCCTGGGGGGTGCTGCCGAAGAGGGCGGTCCCGGCGATCACGCTGCCGTCGTCGGAGATCGCGGTGGCGTCACTGGAGTCGCCGCTCATCCCGAAGCCCAGGGGTGCGATCGTGTTGCTGCCCGGAGTCCAGCGGAAGGCCTCCATCTCGGGCTCCGTGATCTCTCCCAGGAAGCCGGCGACCGCACCCGTCTGTCGCGCGATCCCCAGGGCGCGCGAGTTGTTGTAGCCGTCCGCGTAGCCGAGCCCGACCATGCCCGTGCTCTCCGTCCAGCGGAACGCCTCCTTGAAGAAGAGGCGGCTGAAGCCGACCACGATCGGGTTGCCGTTCGAGTCCGTCGTCACGTCGTGCGCGACCGAGAAGTTGAAGCCGGGCAGGAAGCCCAGGCCGACCATCTGCTCGGTGTCGCGGTCCCAGAGGAAGGCCTCGACCGCGCTCACCGGAGAGCGGGTGGTCCCCACGACCAGTCGTCCGTCCGCACTCGCGGCTAGGGCTTCACTGTAGGGCGCGAAGTGGGTGAGGGAGCCCAGGCCCTGCATGCCGGCGGCGGTCCAGACGAAGGCCTCGCCGGAGGGAATCGACCCGGACTTGCTGATCCCGACGACCGTCGACGCGTCGGCGCTCACGCCGGCGGCGCGGCTGAAGTCCGCTCCTCCCGGGAGATCGCCCAGGGGCAGGAAGGACGGCGCCGCAGCATGCGCTTGAGCAGCGAAGAGGCCCGCGGAGAGCACGAGCGCGAGGAGACCGGTCCGAGAGTGATTGGGGCTCATGTACGACCTCCCGGTGCGACCGGTTGTTCGATTGCGGGTATCTTCGTGGGATCTTGGAGGGGCAGGCCTCATCGATGCGCGTCGAAGATGCTTCATGCCGGCAACCTAGCGGAGAAAGCTCGCGTGCAACGTGAACCCGTTTACAGTGAACGGAGCGATCTGCCGCCTAACAAGATTGAGAAATTCGTGCATGCTCTGCGCAGCCCCGCCGCAGACTCTTCGATGCATCCCCGCCGCAGGCGCGCGTCCATCGACCGGGGAACACTGTGGTTAGTCTAACCCGAATCGGGCGTCGGGTGTTACATCTCGTGGGCATTGCGGCGGCAGCTGCGACGCTCGCCGGCCCCCCGCAGGCGGATGCGACAGAAGTGGCCGGATCGGGCGGCGAGCCGCGCAGCGTCTCCTCTGAGACGGATGCGCTTGAACGCGATTCCACGAGTCCCGGCGAGGACACAGCGCCCGATCTGCACATGCGGTCGGGGCTCGAGGCGTATCGACAGGGGTCCCTCGCCGAGGCCGGCGCTTCGTGGCTGACTGCCGCCCGGGGCTTCTCCGCCCGTGGAGACGGTCCCCGGGCCGCGGAGGCGCTGAACCGCGCTGCCCAGGTGCGCGCCGCGCTCGGCTTCAACCAGGAGGCGGCCGCA
>JANQSB010000324.1 GCA_028284295.1 Myxococcota bacterium
GAGGGTGCGATGCGGGTCGCGTCCCCGTCGGCAAAGGGAGCCCGCTCGGGTGCCGGCGCGATGCGGGTCGCGTCCCCGTCGGCAAAGGGAGCCCGCTCGGGGACCGGTGCGATGCGGGTGGCGTCGGCATCCGCGAATGCCGCGCTCTCCGGGGCGTCGGCGATGCGGGTCTCGTCGCCGGCGGGCGGCGTCGGAGTCGGGACGGGCGCGATGCGGGTCGCATCGCCGTCCCGGAAGGAATCGGGCGCCGGTGTGTCGAAGATGCGCGTCTCGCCCGGGAGCTCATCGGCCGCGGGGGGTGGTGTCGGCGCGCTGGCGGGGGAGGCAGCCGAGGCGGCTGCGTTCGACTCTGCAGCCGGCGCCGAGATCCGGGTCGCTTCCGCGTCGTCGTCTGCGGGCTCGTGGAGCTCCGGGCTGGTCAGTCGCGTGGCATCGGCGTCGTCGGCGGCCGGCCGGGTGTGGGGCCGGGTCTGGGGCAAAGGCGGGGAGGTCAGACGGGTCGACTCCTCCTCGGGAACGGCGTGCGCGCGGGTCAGCAGGGTCGCTTCCGCATCGGGTCCGACGCTCGTTCCGCCGGCGGCCCCGGCTGCCGGCTGGGACGCGACGTCCAGCATCACCTCGAAGCGCACCCGTTCGGACAGCGCGATCTCGTCACCGTGGAAGAGCCGGCGCCGGTCGCGCACCTCCATCCCGTTCACGTGGGTCGGGTTGACGGAGCTCTCGTGGATCAGCACGAGGTGATCGTCTTCCCAGACGAGTGCGGCGTGGTTGCGGGACACGGCCGCCACCTCGACCACGATGTCGCAGTCCGTGTCGCGGCCGATCGCCGTCCGGCGTCGGATCAGGGGGAAGCGCTCGCCTTCGAGCGCCTCGACACCATCGCGCAGGACGAGCTCGCCCTGCACGTTGACGGGGTCGGTCGAGATGTCGCCGGGTCCCGCGCCAGGGTCGACGAGCTCGGCTTGCGGGCGCCGCGCGCGCAGCTCCAGCACGACCAGACCCAGCACGATCCGGTCTCCGCTGCGGACCCGCTTGCGCTTCACGCGGCGACCGTTGACCAGGGTCGGGTTGGTCGCGGACGGGAGGTGCTCGACGACGAGACGTCCGTCCTCCTGGCTGATCAGGGCGTGGCGGGCGGAGACCGACCGATCCGTGAGCTCGATCCCGTCGAGGGTCTCCCCCGGAATCCGGCGGCCGATCGGCACCTGCGCTTCTTCCAGCAGATAGACGCTGCCGCTGTCCGCCCCTTCGAGCACGATCAGCTCGTAGCGGGTCCCGGGAGGGTCGGCGGGCCCGCCGCCGAGCAGCGAAGAAAGCCAGCCCTTGCCTCTTCCCTGCGCGGCCAAGTGGCGCCCCCCGGAAGCGTGCCCACCCCATGTGTAGCTCGGATCGGCGCCCTCGCGCCCCGCGCTCGTCTCTCCGCTCTCTCGCGATCAGGCGGGAGCCGGGCCGACGAAGCGGGTCCCCCGCTCCGGCCGGCGGGTGCGCAACGCGCGACGAACCTGCTCGCCGACATCCTGCCCGTGGGAGAGCTCGAGCTGATGGCCGTCCGGATCGGTGAGCAGCGCCCAGTAGCCGACGGGCTCTCCCCCATCCTCGGGCGGTCGCGTCAGCAGGCCGTGCGTTCGCGCGCGCTCGCAGGTCGCGTCGAGCTGCTCGCGGCTCTCGCAGGCGAAGCCGAGATGGGCCACCCCGCCGAGGCGCAGGTCGTCCGCCTCGGACTCGACCAGGACCAGGACGAAGGGGCGCATCAGGTCGCTCAGCCAGGCGACGCGGTGGCCGCGCTGGCCGCGCAGGTGGACGAGCTCGAGGCCCGCGAAGTCGCGGTAGAAGTCGATGCTGCGGAAGACGTCCCGCACCGTGAGGGCAATGTGGCTGAAGCCGCGGTCCATGGATCGGGGATCGGCACCCGGCGTGTCGAAATGAAGGAAATCCGTGCGCAATGCGGCAGAAGCCCGCCGGCAGCTGCTTCGCGCGGGGCTGGAGGGATTCCGCTCCGCCTGCAGCGGCGCGTCCCGGCCTACTTCCGGCGACCGAAGAGACCCCGCCGGCGAGGCGCTGCGTCGGTGGAGTTCCCTTCGTCGTCTTCCGTGGCTTCGCCCGCGTCGCTCGCCCCGGTCGCGGCCTCCGAGGCCGGAGCGACCGTGAGCCTCTCGGTCGAGTCGAAGCGCGTCGTTTCCTGGGGATCGAAGTCCTCGGGATCGGGGACGGGGGAGGCCGGACCGTGATGGGTGGGGCGCAGCAGTCCCGACAGGTTCCCGCCGCGACCGGTCCCCGGGGCCGACGGTGGTGCGAGGCCGGGATCCCGGGCCGCGTAGACCATCTCGGTGGTGGGCGCGCGCATGTAGGGAATCGTGTCGTCGTCGCTGCCGACCCGGGGCGGATCGTCGCGGTCGGCTTCGTCTTCGTCCTCCGCGTGCGCTTCGGCGGACGGGGCGGGTGGCGCTGCCGGTGGAGCCTGCTGCGCGGCTTCCGCGTACGGCCCGGCACTCGCGTCCGGGGACTCGGCAAGCGGCTCCCTTGCCTCGCTCGCCGGGGGCACCGGAACGCTCGCCGGCCGTTCGTCCGCGCGGCTTCCGACCCGGGCCTCGAGCACCTGGTCGAGGCGCTCGGCGAGGGCCGCGATCGATGCGTCGAGGTCTCCGATGGCGCGGTCGGTCGCGGCCTGGCCGCGGCCGATCCGCTCGGCGGAGAGGGTCAGCGCGCCGCTCGACTCGCGCACGCCGGCCAATGCGCCCGCGAAGTCGTCGAGGCCCGACCGGAGCTCCTCCGTCGCGTCGGACACGCTGCGCGCCGTCGCACTCAGGTCCCGGCTCGCGTCGCCCTGGGACTCCGATCTCCGGGTCAGCTCTTCGAGTGCTGCCGAAACCGCGTCCGCACCCTCGTCGCTCGGCCCGCTGGTCGGGGCGGGCTGCGGGCCCAACGAATCGCGCAGGGTCGCGAGCTCCGCGCGGAGCGCTTCCACGCGTTCGCCGAAGGCGCTCTCCACCCGCTCTGCCGTGAGGTCGGCTGCCCGCCGGGCCGTTCGCTCGACGGCCTGCTCGCCGGGGGCGGCCTCCGGCGGTGATCCCGGCCGCGGTGCCGTCGATCGGATGAGCGGGCGGGGCCGTCCCGAGGCCAGGCGTAGCAGCTCGGCCACCTCCTCCTGCAGCTGGCCGATCGCGACTCGCTGCTCGTGCGCGGTTCGGGTCGCCATCTCGCCGGGGGAGATCGCGCCGAAGACCAGCTGCACCCAGCTGTCCAGGGTCTCGGTGAGCATCTCGGCGCGGCCCTCGATCAGCCGACCGCCGAGGGCTGCCGCAAGGGACAGCAGCAGCCCCCACAAGCCGACCCGCAGCGCCATCTCGAGGTGCTCGACCAGGGCCGCGATCTGCTCGGAGCGGCTCGACGGGTCCGAGCCGAGCGGGTCGAGGGAGAGCCCGATCCCGGGCAGCGCCAGGATCAATGCCGCGAACGCGCCGAGCAGACCGGCAGAGAGGAAGAGCGCCGGGAGTGCCGGAAGCAGGCTGCGGCGGACGCCGGCGGGGATGATCGGGTGCTCTTCCAGCACCTCGGCCAGGCGCACGGGCGCGCGGGAGAGCTCGGGGAGGGACGCGTTCTGCACGGGGTCGGCCGCGATCGCGTTCTGCCAGCGCCGAACGAAGTCCTGCCACTGGTAGGCGAGCGGCGAGTCGCCGAAGGCGTTTCCGACGACCTGGCGCTGGACCTTGGTGGCGGTCTCGTCCTCGAAGCAGGCCTGTACGGTTCGCTGCAGACGTCCGATCTGGAGCAGGCGGAGGGTCAGCGGCACGTGGACGCTGCCGAAGGCCAGCATCGCGACGCCCAGCAGCAGCAGGATGGCGGCCTGGGTCGTCGGATCCTGCGGCCAGAAGAGGCCGGCGAAGATCGCGAGCAGCGAGCCTTCCACCGAGGACACGCCCCGAGTCTACCACTCCGTCTGCGGCGACGAGCCGAAGCGGATACCCTCGCTGCGAACCCGCGGAGAGGTGTCGTCGTGCCCCGCCTGCGCCAGCTGAGTCGTGCCGAAGCATCCCCGGAGATCCGTGAGGTCTACGACCTGCTCTTCGGCGAGCGCGACCCGGTGAAGGAGCCGGGTACCGAGACGGGGACACCGGGCAACTGGTGGACGGTATTCGCGATCGTTCCCGACGTCTTCGCGCACGCCGTGGCCGGCTTCCGGCTGTACCGCAGTCGTCGTCGCAAGCTCGACCCCCGCCTGCGCGAGCTCGGCCAGATCCGCGCGGGCTGGGCGCGTGGGAGCCAGTTCGTCTTCTCCCAGCACTGCAAGGCGGCGCGGTCGGTGGGGCTCCGGGAGGAGCAGGTCGAAGCGATCCCTTCCTGGAGCACGGCCGACTGCTTCTCGGATGTCGAGCGGACCGTGCTCGCCTACACGGACGCGCTGGTCCTCGACGGGGGCCGGGTTCCCGACGCGCTCTTCGATCGGCTTCGAGGCTTCCTGTCCGACGAGGAGATCCTCGAGCTGAGCTATGTCACGATGACCTACGAGCTGCACGCGACCCTGTGTCGGGCACTGCGCCTGGAGTACGACGACGTGGACGAGCGGGTGGTCGAGATTCCCGCACCCGACGCCGCCATGGACGTCGACGTGATGCGCAGCGTCGGTCGCGCGGGCGAAGGCCCGGACGGCGCCAGCTGAGCTACTCGGTGGGCGTGTCGCCCGACGCGGAGTCGTCCTCGGCCGGCGCTTCGTCGCCGGTGGACACCCCGAGCTCCGCGGCCTGCTCCTCGCTGAGCTCGTCGTTCACGTCCCGAAGGCCCGTGTTCGGGGCGTGGCGAAGGCCCGTCGGCGTGCGACTGGGCGGCGGCGGCGGATTCGCCCCCGGCTCGCCCGGGGCACTGCCGGTCTCGCAGGCGAGGGCCAGGCCCAGCAGCCCGGTGAAGGCGAGGGCCGGGATCCAGGGGGTGCGGGTGGCGGGCATGGGTCGTCTCCTGCTTCTGCGGGGAGCCGCAGCATACCGCCCCCCGGGCCGGCTCTGCACGGATCAGGGATTCCTTCCTTCCCGGACGATCCCGGGTCGCCGGAGGTCGCGGTTGTCGACCACGACGTCCGCGCTTCGTCGGGGCTCGCACTCCTGCAGGTAGATGCGCTGCCCGCCGACGTAGCGCCGGTTCCCGGGCGCCTCGACGTCGGTCGGCCCGCCGTCCCGCTCGGCCATGCGGGCCACGGTCACCTCGAAGGGGACCTCGAGGAAGAGCGTCCAGTCGAAGCCGCCCCGAAGCTCGGGTCGCTGCAGGAAGATCCCGTCCAGGAGCAGGATCGAGTCCGGCTCGGCGCGCTCGGTCGGCGGCTCCACGGGCGCGTCGCGCCGGTAGTCGAAGCAGGCCACCCGGTAGCCGAGGTCGCCTTCGGGTCCGAGCGGGTCCAGGAGACGTCGTCGCAGGGCCGTGTAGTCGAACGAGTCCCGGAAGTAGCCTTCGGGAGAGTGGCGCCCCGCGCGGTAGCGGTGCGCGGCAGGATGGTGGAAGTCGTCGACCGACGCGCGGATGACCGGCCGGCCCCGCGAGCGCAGCAACGGAGCCAGCTCGTCGGCCAGTGTGGTCTTGCCCGCACCATCCACGCCGTCGATCGCGACGCGGACCGGGTGCGGCAACGCGACAGCGACGATCCCGTCGGCCAGGGCGTCCAGCAGCTTCTCGCGCGTCGCGTCCACGCCTGGCTTCTCCCGGGCTTCCAGCGACCGCCCGACTGCAGTCTACCCTTTCGACCTCCTCCATCCCCCATGCCCGCGCGGAGGCGATGCCGGCTCCCGGGCGCTGCTCATCCGCAGCGGCCGGATCGCCGATGAGGAGTCATGGACTCCCGACGCGGTGCCGAGCCCCCCGGCGACCTCACGACTCCCTTCCGGGAGCACCTCGAGCATTGCCAGCAGCTCGACCTGCGGTCGCAGCTGGTCGAGTGCGCAGACTACGTGCAGAACGTCGACCTGCTCGTGATGGAGTTCCTCGAGTCCTACTACCTGGTCGAGAGGCTGTGGCGTCCGGATGCGGCGCTCGTGCGGTCGCTGGAGGACAGTCAGGCAGAGCTCGTGCTCGAGCCCTTCTACGAGTCGCTCGAGCTCGACGTCGTGGGACCCTCCGACTCCGACCGGGAGGGCCTGACCTGCCTGTCGGGCGCGATCGATCCGGTCCCCCAGGAGCAGCATCCCGCCCTGTCACGGCGCGGGCTCGACTTCGTGGGCCTTCGCGATGGTGAGCCCGGTCGGCTGGTGCTGGGTGTCGCGCAGTCGGGGAAGGACGAGACGATCTTCGTGCTGCTGCTCCGCGCCCTCAACGCCCTGGCCGAGCTGTCCCCGCCCTTGCGGGTGGTGCAGCTGGGGCGCGAGATCGTGCGCGGCGGAATTCCGGAGGACGCCGTCTTCTCGCTGCAGCTCTGTGTTTCCGAGCCCGGAGGGGGGACGGACGCCCGCGCGCTCGGAGAGCTCACCCGCGATCTCGCGGAAGCCGTCTCGGCGAGACTCGCGACCGTGCCGCAGCTCTCGGGCACCCTCGACGGAATCTCGCTCGTCGGTGTCGATCCAGAGGCGCTCGAGGCCCGCTGCCTGCGACGTTCCTGGATCGTCTGAACCGCGCCCGAGACGCCCCTGCCCTTCGCGCTCAGTCGTCGGCGGGGCGTTCCGGAACCCGGTCGTCGTCGAAGATCATGCGGTGTGCCGGCCCCTCGAGGTCGTCGAAGCCGCCCCGTCGCACCTCGCGGACGACCAGCGCGAGGAAGAAGGCGCCGAGCAGCAGCGAGATGGGGATCGTGATCGCCAGGAAGCTCATGCCGGGGGCTTCCAGGAGAGCAGCCGCACGGCGTTGCCGGTGACCACCAAAGAGGAGAGGCTCATGGCGATGGCCGCATGCAGCGGCTCGAGCACCCCCGCCGCCGCCAGGGGCACCGCCACGAGGTTGTAGGCGATCGCGAAGCCGAGGTTCTCGCGAATCCGTCGCAGGGTCGAGCGCGAGAGGGCCACCACGTCGGCGACCGCACCCAGGCGCGAGCCTCGCACCACCACGTCGGCCGCGTCCACCGTGACGTCGGAGCCCTGGGACATCGCCAGGCCGACGTCCGCCACCGCGAGTGCGGCCGCGTCGTTGATCCCGTCGCCGACGGCCGCGACGCTGCCCTGCGGAAGCTCGCGTCGCAGGAGCTCGATGCGCAAGACCTTGTCCTCGGGCGACACGGCCGCGTGGTAGTCGTCGAGCCCGGCGCGCTCCGCAGCCAGTCGCACTGCCGCGGGATGGTCGCCGCTCACGAGCGAGGCGGCGACGTCCATCTCCGCGAGTCGGGCGACCGCCTGGCGTGCATCCGCGCGGAGCGGGTCCGAGCTGGCGACGACGCCGAGCACGCGGCGGCCGCGGGCGACCCAGGCCAGGCTGAAGCCCCGCTCGGCGAGCTTGGCCGCGCCCTCGTGGAGCGACGGCTCCGGGGTGATTCCCGCGTCGTCGAGCAGTGAGCGCGAGCCCACCCGCAGCACCTCCGCGTCACCGGGACCGCGGCGGGCCTCCACGCCCAGGCCGGGTCGGGTGCGGCGCTCGAGATCGTCCGTCTCCTCCGCGTGCGGCTCTCCCGCCGCCTCGCGGATCGCGACGGCCAGCGGATGCGTCGACCCGCCCTCGGCGCGAGCCGCCTCGGCGAGCAGCGTCTCGGCGGTCTCGCCTTCCGCCGGGATGCACTCCTCGATCGAAAAGGCGCCGCGGGTCACGGTGCCGGTCTTGTCGAGCACGATCGCGCGCGCGTCCGCGCAGCGCTCGAGGGCCTCGCCGCTCTTCACGAGGATGCCGAGCTGCGCCGCGCGGCCGATCGCGGCCGTGACGGCAGCGGGGGTCGCGAGCCCGAGTGCACACGGGCACGCCACGATCAGGACGGCGGCCGCG
>JANQSB010000337.1 GCA_028284295.1 Myxococcota bacterium
TCCCGATGCAGCTCACGAGGCCCGGCCGCCCGCGCGCCGACTCCTCCGCGACCACGAAGTCCGCGAAGCCCTCGCCCGGCCCCGAGAGCTTCGGACGGATGCCCGCGTAGTCGGGCGACAGATCGCTCGCCTCGACCTGCGGCAGGTAGCGCCCGGCCGCGGCGGCGAAGAGATCCGCCTTCGCCGGGTCGACGTCGTAGCGCACCCCGTCGACGTACTCGGTGTCCGGGCCGAAGCGGACTCGTCCGCCGAGATCGACCGTGGCGTGGATGCCGAGCCCGGCCTCCACGGGGACCGGGTAGACGAGATGCCCGAGCGAGAGACCCACCGAGGGAGCGAGCGAGAAGTAGTCGCCCTTGCAGAGCTTCAGCCGGTAACCGCAGGCGTCCACGTCGAGGCCCGCCAGGGCCGCGACGCGATCGGCCGCCAGCCCGGCTGCGTTCACGAGCGCACCGCACCGCATGCGCTGGGTCTCGTCCAGATCCTCGGTGCGCGCTTCCACCTCGAAGCCCTCGCTGCGCGGCTCGATGCCGACGACCTCCGTGCGGAGCACCACCACCGCGTCGTGCGCCTCGGCCTCGGCCTGGAAGGAGAGCGCGTAGGCGTGCGCGTCGACGATGCCCGTCTCGGGCGAGAGCAGGCCGCCATGGGCGCGAACGGCGGGCTCCCGCTTCGCGACTCCCGCCGCAGCGAGCGGCTCCAGGGGCACGCCGTTGCGCGCGGCCCCCTCCCGAATGCGCTCGAGAACGGCGAGCTCCGCTTCCGAGGTGGCGACGATCAGCTTGCCGGTCTTGCGAAAGGCGATGCCGCGCTCGCGGCAGCGCTGGTAGAGCGCTTCGCGGCCCTTCACGCAGAGCTCGGCCTTGAGGCTGCCCTCCGGATAGTAGATGCCGGCGTGGATCACCTCGCTGTTGCGACTGGTGGTCTCACGCGCGATGGCCTCGTTGCGCTCGAGCACGATCACGCGTCGCCCCGCTCGCGCCAGGGCCGCGGCAGCCGCCAGTCCGACCACGCCGGCCCCGACGACGACGACGTCCGCGTCGAGACTCACGACTCGGCCGCACGGAAGCGGGGAACCACCAGGTGCAGGAAGTTCCGGCGTTGGGTGGCGGGCCCGAAGACCAGGATGCCGATGCCCATCAGCAGGTAGAGGCCCGTGAACCACAGGCGGGCTTCGGTGCTGGGAAAGAACAGCTGCCCGGTGAAGAGCGCGGCGAGCAGCAGCGCCTCGCGCCGGCTGAAGCTCAGGTCCGACAGCATGATGGCCGCCAGGAGGGACTGCGCCGAGGTGAGCAGCAGCTCCTCGGTCTGACGCGCGTCGAGGGGAAGGCCCCGAGGAGCGCCGAGAGAGAGCGCGTAGGCGATCGGAATCGCGCCGACCAGCAGGGTCCACTGGTTGACCTTGGACGAGACCAGCGCCCCGATGCCCACCGAACCGCGCAGCTTCCAGGCGAACAGAAGCGCCACCACGAACTCCGGCGACTCGGACGCCAGCGGCGCGACCCATTGCACCAGGAGGAATTCGTCGATGTCGTAGTTCTTGCCGAGATGCACCAGGCTCTCGGCGAAGGGCTCGGCCGAGAAGAAGATGGCGGCCGCCGCGAACAGGAAGAGTCCGAGCGCCCAGATGCGCCGCCCCAGGTCCTGGAACTCGGCGTCGATCAGGAGGGCCGGCCCCACCAGCTCGACCTCTTCCTGGTCTCCCTTCATGGCGGCGCGCACGTAGGCGAAGAAGAGCGCCAGCAGCACCACCGCGTCGAAGAGGTCGATGCTGCCCGTGAGCGGGATGACGAAGGAGTAGAGCGTCGCCCAGACCAGGAAGCGCAGCTCGAGTCGCTGGCGGGGGTGGACCTCGAGCTTCGGACTGCCGCTCTTGAAGCAGGCCATCAGGACCACGGCGGCCCAGCCGAAGCCGATCAGCAGCCGGTTGGCACCGGTCATGTTCGCGACCGCGTAGCCCGCGTAGCTCGGGTCCTTGCCCGCGACCCACGCGAAGTGGAGATCGATCGCGTACTCCGGCAGGACGCCCACCAGCGCCAGTACCAGCAACGCCAGCGACTGGGGGATGTCGCGTTCGGCCACCTCGCAGGACCACGAAAGCATGAAGGCCGCGCCGAGGATCGCGAGGCCCGAGAGGATGGCGATACCCTCGTAGGGCAGGCCGAGCCCCTCGAAGGCGTTCGCCACCATCCACGGCACCGGCAGCAGAACACCGAGAGCGAACCACACGACGTCGCGAGCGCGCACGCGCGGCGCCGTGCCCGGGTTCATCGCGTCGCCCGCCGCACGGTCAAGCGGGGCTCACTCGAGGGGCAGTCCGTACGCCCGCTCGAAGATCGCCCGCAGCTCCGGCAGCTCGGCCTCGATGCTCTGGGGTCCGGACCGGGCGACCTTCAGCGACCCCATCACGTTGCCCAGGCGCGCTCCCTGCTCGAGGGGCAGGTCGTGGAGCAGCGCGTAGAGGATGCCGGCGCGGTAGGCGTCGCCGCAGCCCGTCGGATCGACCACGCGCTCGGGCTCGACGGTGGGGATGTCCTCGCCCTCGCCGTCCATCCGGACCGCCGCTCCGCTCCCCCGCCGGATGCGCGAGCCCTGCTCGCCCCGGGTGACGACGACGGCGCCGACCCGCGACGCCACGCCGTCCTCGTCGAGGCCGGTCTTCTCCAGGGTGAGCGCCCACTCGTAGTCGTTCACCACGTACACGGATGCCCCATCGAGCAGGTCGACCAGCTCGGGGCCCTCGAACATCGGCAGGCCCTGCCCCGGATCGACCACGCACTTCACGCCCCGCGCCTTCAGGGCCGTGGCGTGGTCGACCATCGCCTGCTTGCCGTTCGGCGCCACGATTCCGACGCGGAGCTCGGCGCCGACCCCGTCCAGCGGGGCCTCGTGCGCGCGGTCCATCGCACCGGAGTGGAAGGAGGTGATCTGGTTGTTCTCGAGGTCCGTCGTGATGAAGCACTGCGCGGTGAAGCAGTCCTCGAGCACGCGGATGTGGTCGCGCGAGATGCCGTGACGGTCCATCCAGTCGGCATAGGCGCCGAAGTCGTGGCCGACCGTGCCGAGCAGGATGGGGTCGATGCCCAGGCGACGCAGGTTGTAGGAGATGTTGGCGCCGGTGCCTCCCCACTGGCGCTTCAGCTCGGGAACCATGAAGGCCACGTTCAGGGTGTGGATCTTGTCCGGCAGGATGTGGTTCTGGAACTTGTCCGGGAAGACCATGATCTGGTCGATCGCGATCGAGCCGGTGACGAGAACGGGCATGAGCCTCCCCAGGGGTCGCGCTCGCTGATCGGAGCGTCTGGTGCGGAATCGCGCCGGGCGGCGACGCGAGCGGACCGCGCAGTCTCGCGACCCCCGGGCAGAGCGTCAATCCCGGGGGTACCCTCGGCGCGGTGAACGATCGTTCTGGCCCGGACTCGAAGAGACGCCCCCTGCGTGTCGGCGTATTGCTCTCCGGCAACGGCTCGAGCCTCGAGAACCTGCTCGAGCACATCGACGCGGGACAGGTGGATGCCGAGGTGGTGGTCGTGGTCTCCTCCAAGGAGAAGGCCTTCGGGCTCGAACGCGCCCGGCGCCGCGGCATCCCGGCGGTGGCCGTGCCACGCCGTCGGTACCCGGACGGCAAGGAGTTCAACGACCGTCTGCACGCGGAGCTCGAGCCCTACGACGTCGAGCTGGTGGCGCTGCTCGGCTTCCTGTCACTGTTCGAGCTGCGCGGACGCTACGAGAATCGGACCTTCAACGTTCACCCGGCCCTGATTCCCGCGTTCTGCGGGGATGGCTTCTACGGAAGCCGGGTGCACCGGGCGGTGCTGGAGTCCGGGGTGAAGGTCTCGGGAGCCACCGTGCACCTCTCGGACGACCAGTACGACACGGGGCCGATCCTGCTTCAGGAGGCCGTTCCCGTGCTGCAGGACGACAGCATCGAGACCCTGGCGGCGCGGGTGCAGGAGGCCGAGCGTCGGCTCGTACCGCGGGCGGTGCAGCTGTTCGCCGAGGACAGGATCCGCGTGAAGGACGGCCGGGTGCGCATCGAGGACGACTCGGCGGGCTGATCGCCCGGGTGCACCTCGAGAGGCGTTGACCGAGGGCGAAAACAAGGCGAAAATTCGCCTTCGTGTCCCGTGTTCCCCCCCACGCCCGGACCGGGCGTGCACAGCAGCTCGAATCCCTGCTCGCCGATCTTGGCTCCCGGGTCACCCGGGGCGGTCGGACACGGGAGAGCTCTGCCCGGGCCCTCTCCGTCGGTCGCACCGGAGTGGACCGACTGCTCGGGGGCGGGTTCCCACTGGGTGCCCTTTCCGAGGTGAGCGGTGCAGCCTCTTCGGGACGCACCTCCCTGGTGCTCTCGCTGCTCGCCAACGTCACCGCCCGTGGAGAGCTGGCAGGCTGGGTCGACGGTGCGGATGCCTTCGACCCCGCTTCGGCCGAACGACGGGGGGTCGATCTCGACCGCGTGCTGTGGGTCCGGACCCCGAGCTGGCGCGAGACCCTGCATGCGACCGAGCAGCTGGTCCGCACCGACGGATTTCCGCTGGTGCTGGTCGACGGGAGCGCAGCCCTCTCCCCACCGGCAGGACAGTCCCACTGGCTGCGGCTGGCCCGACTGGCCGCAGCCTCCCACAAGGCGCTGTTGCTGCTCTCCCGCGAGCGGCTGGCCGGCGCGCACGCTGCGCTGGCCATCGAGATGCAGCCCGCCCGGCCGCGCTTCACCGGTACGCCGCCCCTGCTGGAAGAGCTCGAGACCCGCATGGTGCTGGCGCGAAATCGCGCGGCCCCCATCGACCCGGGTGCCGCACACCCGGTGCAGACGAGACCCTCGAAACCCCATCCCCCCCATGAGTCCGCCGCCTGACGCCTCCAGCTTCTCTTCCGACGAGCGCGGGTCGCGCGTGGCCTGCCTGCTGGTTCCCGACCTTCCGCTGCGCGCCGAGCTGCGGGCGCATCCGGAGCTCGCCGACACGCCCTTCGTCGTAGCGGCCGGCAACGATGCGCGGGCCGAGGTGATCGCGGTGTCGCCCGCTGCCGCCGATGCGGGAGTCCGGGCGAGAGGCTCGGTCACCCACGCGCGGTCCGTGTGTCGCGAGCTGCGCGTGCGCGTGTTGTCGCCCGCGCTCGAGCAGGCGACCCGCCAGACGCTGGTCGATCTGGCCCTGTCCTTCTCTCCGCGCGCCGCGCTGGCCGACCGCTCGTCCTGGGCGTTTCCCTGCGAGGCCGCCGTCCTGCTCGACGCCACGGGCCTGTCGCACCTGTACGAGTCCGAACGCCACTTCGCTTCGGCGCTGGGCGCGCGGGCCGAGGGGCTGGAGCTGCCGGGCTTCGTCGCCCTGGCCGGATCGAGAATCGTCTCGCACATCGCCGCCCGCTGCCTGGCCCGGGACGACCCGACGCGCAACCGGAAGACCGTGCAGATCGTTCCCGCCGGCGGCGAAGCGGGCTTCCTCTCTCCGCTGCCCATCGACCTGCTCGACCCGGACGACCGGCTGGGCCAACAGCTGACCCGCTTCGGCATCCACACGGTGCGGGACCTGCTGCGTCTGCCCCGTCGCGCACTCGCCACGCGCCTGGGGCCGGAGGTGCTGCGCATCGCCTCCCTGGCCCGGGGCGAGCTGCACGAGCCGCCGCTGCCCGAGCCCGTCGACCTGCGCATCCTCGAAGCCGTCGATCTCGAGTACCCGGTCGACCGCACGGAGCCCTTGCTCTTCGTGCTGCGCGGACTGCTCTCGCGCCTGATCGAACGGCTGACCCTGCGGCACCTGTCCTGCGGTCCCCTCGACCTCGAGCTCACGCTCTCGGGGGGCGGACGCGACACGCGCTGCATCGGGGTCTCGGCACCCACCCGCGACCTGCGCGTGCTGTTGCGACTGATCTCCCTCTCCCTGGAGACCGACCTGCCCGAAGCACCGGTGGAAGGCGTCACCCTGAGCACCCGGGGCAGGCCGTCGCGCAGCGACCAGCTCGATCTCTTCCGGCCCCGGGGCCCCGACCCGAACGATCTGGACCGCACCTTGAGCGAGCTCGAATCCCTGTGTGGAGCCGAGAGGGTGGGCGCACCCGGAGTGGCCGACGATCACCGTCCGGACGCCTTCACGTTGCGCCCCTTCCAGCCAGGCGCCCCCCGGACCGGGAAGCCGGACGGAGGCGGCGATCAGGACGGGCTCGTGGTGCGCGCCCTACGCCCGCCGGTCGCCGCGGAGGTCCGGGTGGATCGAGGCATGCCCGTGTCCCTGCGAAGCGCCGTCTCGAGCGGAGACGTGCTGCACGCCTCGGGACCGTGGCGGACCACCGGGCGTTGGTGGTCGCAGGAGAAGCGCTACGCCCTCGATCACTTCGACGTCCAGGTCAGCGATGGAACGGTGTTGCGGCTGTGCTTCGACTGGCACGGTCACGTCTGGCGGGTCGACGGGATCTACGACTGACTGGCCGTTGAACGAGGTTTCCCGTTGCGCGGACAACGAATCTCCATAGACTGAGCGCGGACTGACCGCGCGTCACCCACGCGCTCCTGCACCCCACACCGAACCGGCCCGGCTCGCCCGCCCGCACGAGGACGACTGCCTGCGATGTCCCTATCCACTCCCCAGCGCCAGGACCCCCACCCCGGCCGCCGCTCCAACCCGCGTCAGGACCACATCCTGGCCTTCTTCAAGGGCTTCCTCGACGAGCCCAAGCAGGTCGGCTCGATCATTCCCAGCTCGCGCTTCCTCGAGAAGCGCCTGGTGCGCGTGGCGCAGCTGGCCGAGGCGGACCTCGCCATCGAGCTCGGCCCCGGCACCGGAGGCACGACCCGCGCCGTGCTGGCCCGCATGAAGCCCGACGCGCGGCTGCTGGCCATCGAGATCAACCCGAAGTTCGCGAGGCTGCTCGAGCGCACGATTCGCGACCCGCGCCTGATCGTCCACCGCGGCAGTGCGGCCGAGATCGGCGAGGCACTGCGCGCCCACGGGCTGCCGCCCGCCGACGTCATCCTCTCGGGCATTCCCTTCTCGACCATGCAGCGCGATCTCGGGCTCTCCATCCTGCGCAGCATCGAAGAGAACCTGGCCGAGGACGGACGCTTCGTCGCCTACCAGTTCCGGGACCGGGTCGAGCACCTGGGACGTCAGGTACTGGGCGAGCCCAGCGTCCAGGTCGAGCTGCTCAACGTGCCCCCGATGCGCATCTACCGCTGGGACAAGGCCGCCCGACAGTCGTGATACGATGGCTCCCGGGCGCGCCCCCGCGCGCCGCAGGCCTCGGTCGAGGCGGGGAGCATCGGAATGCAGGACCCGAGCGGGAACGGCGACGCGCCGCAGCTGCTGCGCTGGGAAGCACTCAGCAAGCGGCGTTTCGACGAGATTGATCGCAGCCGCGCCGTCGTGCTGCTGACCTGCTCGCCCCTCGAGGTGCACGGCCCGCACCTGCCCATGGGCGCCGACGCCCTCGAAGGCGAGGGTCTGGCCGAGCGCATGCTGCGCTTCCTGCCGGAGCCCCACCGCGACCGGGTCTTCCTGAAGCTCCCCTTCATCTACGCCGCCACCGACACGGTGCCGCAGCCGGGGTCGCTCTACTTCCAGCCCGCCACCACGATGACCGTGCTCGAGGACCTCGGCCGCACGCTCGCCGCCCAGGGCTTCGAGCACGTGCTCGTCTCGAACTTCCACGGCGGGCCGCGCCACTTCCTCGCCATCGAGAAGGCCTGCCAGCGCGTGAACCGTCGCTACGGCATCAAGATGATCTCCGTCTTCTCGCTCATGATCAGCCGCCTCACCGAAGGAACCTCGAACCTGGACGACGTGCTCGGCAACGTGCCCGGCGTCCACAAGCCCGACCTCGTCGGCGACACGCACGGGGGGCTGGTCGAGACGAGCCAGCTGCTGGCACTCCACGGCGACTGGGTGGATCCCGACTACAAGGAGCTGCCGCGGATGACCGCCGCCATCTGGCTCGAGCAGCAGGGACGCCAGAAGGTGAAGAAGGGCAACGGCTTCACGGACATCCTCAACATCCTGCGCGGGAACCGCGACGGGATGGCCTTCTTCCTGGAGCAGACCTACTCGGGCACCCCCGCCTCGGCTTCGGCCGAGCTGGGCGAGCGCTTCCTCGACCTGCTGGGCGAGAAGGCCGGGCAGGCGGTGGGCGAGCTGCTCGACGGCACCATCGGGCCGGAAGACTGCCACTCCCCCGTCTGGAAGCTGCGCTTCATCTTCCTGAACCCGCTGATGATCCGGCTCTCGAACTGGTACCTGGGGCTGCGTCCGAATCCGATCGCGTAGCCGTGTCGCCCGGCACTCGCGCCGGGTTCGCACCACGCACCTCCCCCGCGGTCATGCCGCCGAATCGTCCTGCCGTGCCGGTCGTCGTTGGGCGTAGAATCTCCAGCTGTGGGGGACTGGAGGTGCGATGGCGACGAGCAACGCGCCGAGCCTGGAGCGCGCTCCGTACGGAGAGAGCTGGGTCTGGGTAAACAACGTGATCTTCGGGATGGTGGCCACGAGAGGCTTCATCCAGCTGATCCAGAACGCCCAGTCGGAGAACTACCAGTTCGAGGCCCGAATCGCGTTCTTCGCGATCGCGGCCTACGGGTTCCTGCTCTACGACATCACCGTCTACCAGTGGTTGGCCCACCGCTACCCGTTCCGCTACACGCATCGCAGCGCGCTGCGGCTCGGGATCGACACGCTGATGGCGTTCCTGGTCGCGATCGTGGTTCTCTCGCTCACCGCCGACAACCCGGTCGCGCACGAGAAGCTCGTGCTCGGCTCCCTCGCGGGATGGCATGCGCTCGCATTGTCCTGGCACGTGCTGGCACACCAGGAGCGCAATGGAGAGTTCCCTTCGCTGGGCCAGATCGGGCCGCATCTGGTGGCGGTCGCATACCTGCTCCCGCTCCTGGCCGCCCCGGTCAAGTCGTCGGAAGCCGTCCTCCTCGCCGCCGCGGCCCTGCTGCTCCTGTTCAGTGTGACTCGGAGCGGCCAGGCGATCAGTGAGATGCGGGCACGCGACGGCCGCCGCGCCCTCGAGAGAGCCCTGGCTGGTCTCGACGAGCGGCAACGGCTGGACCTGGCCCGAGAGATCGGCCGCT
>JANQSB010000345.1 GCA_028284295.1 Myxococcota bacterium
CGCGGCCGACCGGGTGGTGGTGAACGCGGTGGCGCCACCCCCCTTCCCGCCGGGCGTCCCCGGGGATCTCGATCGGCGCCTGCGCGAGATCCCGACGGACGGCGGGAAGGGGGGTGGCGCCACCGCGTTCACCACCACCCGGTCGACCGCGATGCCGATCTCGGACCGGGCACGCTCCACCAGCTCCGCGGTCTCCCGGGCGGGCAGCTCCTCGGCCAGTGCGACCGGCAGCAACAGGGTCTGCTCCGGGTCGAGCACCAGGTCCTCCACCAGGTGTGCGTGTCCGCGCAGCGGGCCGGCGCGGACGGCCGCACCGACCACCCGTGGCACGTCGAGGAAGGTCAGGCCGTGCCCCGTCGCGGGCGCGTCCACCACGATCAGCTCGTAGCGGGGACGACCGTGGTCCTCCATCTGGGCGAGATGCCACACCTTGCCCAGCGTGATCAGCTCGCGCCAACCCGGGGCCGCGTCGAGCAGCTGGGCGAAGCCGCGGTTGCGCATCACCATGTCGACCAGGCTCCGGACGCGCAGCTGCAGTCCCAGGTACTCGGCCAGGGCTTCGTGCGGGTCGATGTGGATCGAAGTCAGGCCCGGGAGCAGCTCGCTGCCCGCGTAGCCGACCGGCGGATGGCCCGGAGAGATGAACTGGGGAACCTGCTCCAGGCCTCCGACCTCGGCGATCAGCACGGAACGGCCCCGTCGGGCAGCCGCAACGGCGAGGGCGGAGGCCACCGTGGTCTTTCCGGTGCCTCCCTTGCCGGTCACGATCACCAGACGCCGATCGAGGATCGCGTTCAGCCGAGGCGGCGCTTCCGACTGGAGTTCCGAGGACATCGGAGCCTTCCGGTTACGGTGCAAGGAATGGGGCGGGGGTGTCCGGTCTGGCGGCCGGTGCCGGCTCGGAGCCGGGGCGAGGACGGGTACCACGGGAACGGGCGAGGGAGCGAGTCGGCTGCAGGACGACCCCGACCGCCCGAACGGGCTCAAGCCCGCCCGCGGCCGACCCGAAACGCCAAGCGGGCCCGCGCGTTCGGATTTTCGAAGCTAGCACACAGGGTTGGGCCCCAAACGGGTAGGCCGCTGGAGGACCGGAGACGCCGTGATCGTCGAGTGCAACAACTGCGATACCAGATTCCAGCTCGACGACTCGCGCGTGCCCCTGCGCGGGATCCGCGTTCGCTGCTCGCGCTGCAAGGAGGCCTTCTTCCTCGAGCATCCCGATGCGAGTCGCGCGGACGCGATCGACGACGTCGCCTCCGAGGCGGCCCACGGCGCGCCGCCGGACTCGACCCAGGACCTGCCGCCGACCGCGGCCACGGGTGCAGGAGAGGCACGCGGCGAGGCCGACGAGGAAGACTGGGAGTTCAACGAGGACCTTCCCGCCGGTGACGCCGGCGACGACATGATGGAGCCGCCGGACGAGCCCGACACCGCGGCCACCGACCCGCCCGGCATCGCTCTGGACGACGACCCCGGTCCCGATCTGTCGGAAGCCGACGATGGCGCGATCCCCGGGCTCGGCGTCGACGACATGTCGGTGGACGACGAGGACGATCTCGTGAGCGGCCTCGATCTCGCCGGCGACGGCGACACCGATCTGGCCGGAGACGCCGGCGAGGAGGAAGAGAGCGCCTTCGGCGAGGTCAGCGACTTCGGGGCGCTGTCGGCCCCGCCCGATCCCTCGGCCGAGCCGATCCCCGCGACCTCCGCAGCCCCCGCTCCGGCACCGCCGACCGCCGCCGCGGTCGCCCCCCAGGACATCGGGGAGCCCGAGGACTGGGACTTCTTCAGCGACGACTCGGGCGAGGAGTCGGCACTCGAGTCGATGGACAACGCGATGGGTCGCGTCATGGAGGCCGTCGAGGACCCCTCGCGCCTCGAGCGACCGAGTCGCGGCCCGGACCTCGGGACGGTTCGTAGCGCGAAGGGTCCTCATCGGGGTCTTCGCAGTATCGGCCGGGGGCTGGGCTGGGCGGTCACCTGCAGCCTGCTGGCAATCGGCGTGGCGCGAGGTGTGTTCGACGTCTCCACCGCGGGCGCACGACCCGCCAGCTCGGTCGACCTCGGAATCCTGCATGCCCAGCAGGTTTCCGGCAGCTGGCTCGGGACCGCCCGGGCCACCCGGGTCTACG
>JANQSB010000355.1 GCA_028284295.1 Myxococcota bacterium
GACTCGAGGTGCGGTTGGAAGCGAAGCGCCTCGACACCGGGACGGGTGCCGGAGCTCCGCAGGTCCCGGGCCAGGTCCCGCATTCGCCGCCGCTCGCGCAGCTGCGCGGGAATCTTCCGGCTCGCCAGCACGGCGTGGACCAGGAAGACGATCGAGATCCCGACGACCGTCGGCTGGGCGACGAAGATCTCCTCCAGCCCGGACGCCAGCCAGTCGAAGCCGCGGGCGCCCGTCAGGATCGAGCCGACCAGCAGCATGTGGCCCCACATGAAGAGAGCCAGCACCAGGCCGCTGACGCCGCTGATCAGCTCGTAGCGAAGCTCGCGGCGGGCCCGGCTGCGGACCGACGTCCTCCCTTCCAGCTCCTGGGAGGAGCCCCTGGGGGTATCCACTCGCGACGGGGCGCGCTCGGCGACGGCTTCCGACATGCCGGGCAGACTAGGAGCGCGTCCAGATTTGTCAAATAAATATATGAACAAAACATAGACAAGTGGCTCCTGGCCGAGCACACTGGGACCGTCGAGTGCAGGGCCCCGGACGGAGGGGCTCCGCGCGCTGGTGATCTGGACTGGACCCGACCCATGAGCATCCACGAAGCGACCTGGCTCCTGCTGCTCGTCAACCTCGCGGCGACCTTCTACATGGTCGGGCTGGTCTGGTTCGTCCAGCGGGTCCACTACCCGCTCTTCGGAGGCGTCGGCGCCGCGGCCTTCGCGAGCTACGAGAGTGAGCACGTCGCGCGTACGGGTCCCGTGGTCGGTCCGCCGATGCTCGTGGAGGCGGCCACTGCCCTGGCGCTCTGCCTGTTCCCACCCGAGACCGTCGCGCCTGCGCTGACCTGGAGCGCCGCCGCGCTGCTGGCAGTGATCTGGCTCTCGACGGGGCTGCTGCAGGTGCCGCGCCACCGCGAGCTCGCCCGGGGCTTCGCAGCTCCCGCGCACCGGAGCCTCGTGGCGACGAACTGGATCCGCACCATCGCCTGGTCGGCGCGCGGGGTCCTCGCGGTGGCGATGCTCTTCGAGGCCGCGCGGACCCTGACCCCGGGAGCCCTGGCAGCGTGAGCGTCTTCCGTCGCGCGCTCGACGAACGACGGCGAGCTCCCGAGGGTCGTCGCTGGCTCTTCGTCCCCGTCGACCAGCTGACCGATGCCGTCGGGCCGCTGTCCCGGGAGGATCCGGAGGAGCTCGGCATCGTCCTGGTCGAGAGTCGCTTCCAGCTGGGGTTGCGGCCGTACCATCGCCAGAGGCTCTTGTGGCTGATCGCGAGCCTGCGGTACTTCGCGCTCGAGCAGGCGGCGCGCGGGGTGGCGGTCGAGTACCTCGATGCGGACATCCCCCACGCGGCGTCGCTCGAGCCCTTCGCACGCGAGCGCGGTCCGCTGCGCGTCATGCGGCCCGCCGAGCGCGAGCTGCGTGCCGACCTCGCGCCCCTGGTCCGCCTCGGCGCGGTCGACGTGATCCCCAACGAGACCTGGATGACAACGGCCGAGCAGTTCGAGGCCGCCTTCGCCGGTGGGAAGTCGTGGCGGATGGACTCGTTCTACCGCCACGTCCGGCGCGAGACCGGGGTGCTGATGCAGGACGGCAAGCCCGTGGGCGGTCGCTTCAGCTTCGACAGCGAGAACCGGAAGCCGTGGAAGGGCGACCCCCCGGCGCCCGTACCTCCCGTCTTCGCCTGTGACCCGATCACCGAGGAGGTCGCGAAGCAGGTCGAAGCCGACTACGCCCGCCACCCCGGAGAGCTCGATCCGACGGCGGTGGCCGCGTCGCGGCGCGACGTCGACGCGCTGTGGAGCTGGGCGCAGCAGCACTGCCTGCCCTGGTTCGGGCCCTACCAGGACGCCATCTCGACGCGTTCGCGCAGCCTCTTCCACACCCTCGTCTCC
>JANQSB010000394.1 GCA_028284295.1 Myxococcota bacterium
CGCGGCCAGTGGAAGAGCCTCCGGGAGGCGACGGGGCTCGGCAGCGAGCTCGACGCGCTCGGCGAGCGTCTGGGCCTCGACCTGAACGACGAGGGCAACCGCTACCGGGCGCGCCGCGAGCTGACCCGGGTCTTCGACCCCTGGTTCAGCAGCCGCATGCTGGCGGAGATCCGGCAGATCTTCGACGCGAAGGGCGTCTGCTGGGCCCCCTACCGGACGATCCGCCAGGTGGTGGAAGGCGATCCCGACTGCTCCCCGGAGAACCCGCTCTTCCAGATGATCGAGCAGCCCGGGATCGGCGAGTACCTGATGCCGGGCTCGCCGGTGAACTTCTTCGAGGTCCCGAATCCTCCCCCCCGGCCCGCGCCGCTTCTCGGTCAGCACACGGACGAGCTCCTGCTCGACGTCCTCGGCATGAGCGCGGCCGAGGTCGGAAAGCTCCACGACGACGGCATCGTCGCGGCGCCGAAGTTCTGAGAAGGAGAAGTCCAGCTCGTGCCTGCGCCGATCCAGAAGGTCCTCGTCGCGAATCGCAGCGAGATCGCGATCCGCATCGTTCGCGCCTGCCACGAGCTCGGGATCGAGGCTGTCTGCGTCTATTCGGAGGAGGATCACCTGACCCTCCACCGCTTCGCACCGGCCGAGGCCCACGTGGTCGGCAAGGGCCAGACGCCCACGGGTGCCTATCTCGACATCGAGGAGATGATGAGGGTCGCCCGGGAGACGGGCTGCGATGCGCTCCACCCGGGCTACGGCTTCCTGTCCGAGAACCCGCAGCTGGCGGAGCGCTGCCGGGAAGAGGGACTGATCTTCGTGGGCCCCGACCCGGAGGTGATGCGTCGGCTGGGCAACAAGGTGCAGGCCCGGGAGATCGCCGAGGCCGCGGACGTTCCCGTCATGCCGGCGACCGGACCGTTGCCCGCGGACCTGGACGAGACCGCCCGGCTGGCCGCGGAGATCGGATTCCCGGTGATGATCAAGGCCAGCTGGGGCGGCGGCGGCCGGGGCATGCGCGTGCTGGAGTCACCGGACGATCTGGAGGATCGGGTCGAGCTGGCGCGGCGGGAGGCGCAGTCGGCCTTCGGCAACGGCGAGGTCTACTTCGAGAAGCTCGTCCGCGAGGCACGCCACGTGGAGGTCCAGATCCTGGGGGACAAGCACGGAAACGTGGTGCATCTCTTCGAGCGCGACTGCACGATGCAGCGTCGCCACCAGAAGGTGGTGGAGCGGGCACCGGCTCCCTATCTCGACGACGCCGGCCGGGAGCGGATCTGCGGGGCGGCGCTCCGCCTGGCCCAGTCGGTCGGATACTCCAATGCGGGCACCGTCGAGTTCCTGCAGGACCGCGAGACCGAGAACTTCTACTTCATCGAGGTCAATCCGCGGATCCAGGTGGAGCACACGGTGACCGAGCAGCTCACCGGAATCGACATCGTCAAGGCCCAGATCCGCATCGCCGGAGGCGCACGGATCGGCGATCCGGAGAGCGGAGTCCCCGAGCCCTCCGAGATCCGCATGCTCGGCTCGGCGCTCCAGTGTCGCGTCACCACCGAGGATCCTCGCAACAGCTTCATCCCCGACTACGGTCGCATCGCGTCCTACCGCGGGCCGGCCGGCGCCGGCATCCGTGTGGACGAGGGAACCGCCTACTCGGGGGCGGTGGTGACCCGGCACTACGACAGCCTGCTCGTGAAGGTGACCGCCAGCGGGCGCGACGATCGGGAGGCCGCGGATCGGATGGGCCGGGCCCTGCGCGAGTTCCGCGTCCGGGGCGTCGAGACGAATCTCGCCTTCCTGGACGCGCTGGTGGGCCACCCCCGTTTCCTGCCCGGTGACTACACCACGCGCTTCATCGACGAGACGCCGGAGCTCTACGACTTCCCCCTGCCCCAGACCCTGCCCATCAAGCTCATCCACTACATCGGCGACGTCATCGTGAACGGCAACGCGCAGGTGAAGGGCCGCCGTCGCCCCACGGAGCGACGCGAGCCCGAGGCGCCGCCGCTGCCCGCGGGCGAGATCCCGGACGGCGTGCGCCAGCTGCTCCAAAGCGAAGGCCCCGAGGCCGTGGCGCGCTGGCTGAAGCAGCAGCCGACTCCGGTCGTCACCGATACCACCTTCCGCGACGCCCACCAGTCGCTGCTGGCCACGCGCATGCGCAGCATCGACATGCTGCGCATCGCCCCGCACTACGCGCGGCTGCTCCCGCAGCTCTTCTCCGTCGAGTCCTGGGGGGGTGCCACCTTCGACGTGGCGCTGCGCTTCCTGAAGGAGGATCCCTGGCAGCGCCTGGCGGACCTGTCGGCCGCGATGCCGAACCTGATGCAGCAGATGCTGCTGCGCTCGTCCAACGGGGTGGGATACACGAACTACCCCGACAACGTGGTCCGTCACTTCATCGGCGAAGCGGCTCAGGCCGGGGTCGACGTCTTTCGCATCTTCGACTGCCTCAACTGGGCGGAGAACATGCGCACGGCGATCGAGTCGGTGTGCGAGACCGGGAAGATCGCGGAGGCGGCCATCTGCTACACGGGCGACCTGTTGGATCCCCGACGGTCGAAGTACGACCTCCACTACTACCTGGGCCTGGCGCGCGAGATGGAGGCGGCCGGCGCCCATGTCCTCGGCATCAAGGACATGGCGGGGCTCCTCAAGGCGCCGGCCGCCAAGGAGCTCTTCACGGCCCTGAAGCAGGAGGTCGGGCTCCCGATCCACTTCCACACCCACGACACCAGTGGCGCCGCCGCCGCCACGATCCTGACGGCGGTGGAGTGCGGCGTCGATGCCTTCGACGTCGCCATGGACTCCATGAGCGGCCTGACCTCGCAGCCCTGCATGGGCTCGGTGGTGGCCGCTCTCCGCCACACGGACTTCGATCCCGGACTCGACGAGGCGGCGATTCGCACCTTGAGCGACTACTGGGAGCAGGTGCGCGCGGGCTACGCGGCGTTCGAGCCGGACGTGCGCTCGGGGGCGTCCGAGGTCTACCTGCACGAGATGCCCGGCGGGCAGTTCACGAACCTGAAGGAGCAGGCGGCTTCCCTCGGCCTCGGTCGCCGTTGGCACGAGGTGGCCGCCGCCTATGCGGACGTCAACCAGGCCTTCGGTGACATCGTGAAGGTGACCCCTTCGTCGAAGGTCGTGGGGGACATGGCCCTGATGATGGTGAGCTCGGACATCGGGATCGAGCAGGTCTGCGATCCGGATACGGAGATCTCCTTCCCCGACTCGGTCGTGTCCCTCTTTGCGGGCGAGCTGGGGCAGCCGCCGGGAGGCTTCCCCGAGGAGCTCCAGCGAAAGGTGCTGCGGGGGCGCGCACCGATCAGCGATCGTCCCGGCAAGCACCTGCCCGCGGTGGACCTCGAGGCGGAGCGGGCGAAGCTGTCGACCCAGATCGGCCGGCGGGCGGACCAGCGCGACCTCGCCAGCCACAACATGTACCCGAAGGTCCTCGCGGACTTCGCCGAGCACGTGGAGGAGTACGGCCACGTCGCCGTGCTCCCCACCCATGTCTTCTTCTACGGGATGGTGCCCGACGAGGACGTGACGGTGACGCTCCCCGACGAAGGCCAGCAGGCCGTGCTGCGCTACCTGACCGCGTCCGAGCCGGACGTCGAGGGCATGCGCCACCTCTTCTTCGAGATCAACGGCCAGCCGGCCTCGCTGCGCATCCGCGACCGCAGCGTCGCCCAGGAGGCCCGGGTCCACGAGCGCGCCGACCTCGGCAACCCCCTGCACGTGGCCGCTCCCATGCCCGGCCTCGTGGTCTCCGTGGCCGTGGAGGTCGGCCAGTCGGTGGAACGCGGCGATCTGCTGCTCGTGATGGAAGCCATGAAGATGGAGACGGCCGTGGTGGCGGACCGGGCCGGGAAGGTCAAGCGGGTCACCGTGGGGCCGGACTCCGAGGTCGACGCCAAGGACCTGCTCGTCGAGCTGGAATGATCGCGTATGCTGGGCCGATGGAGTCGCGCCCCGCTTCGCCCACCGGGCACCCTGCTGCCCCCGGACTCGCCGACCGGCTTCGGGAGGCCACCCGCAGCCTGCACACGCAGGCCGAGCGCTCGGGCCTGATCGCAGAGCTGCTGGCCGGCCACTGCTCGCGTTCGGGCTACGCGCTGCTGTTGCGCAACCTGCTGCCGGTCTATCGCGCCATGGAGGAAGGACTCGACCGACACGCAACGAGTCCTTGCCTGGCGCCGCTCGCGAGACCGGAGCTCTACCGCTGCGCGGCCATCGAATCGGATCTCGAGGGCCTGGTGGGGGGGGGCTGGCGCGAGCTACCCGTCGTCCCGGCCGCGACCCGCTACGCCCGGGCGGTCGCCGACGCAGCCGACACGGCCGATGGGAGTCCCGGTGCGGAAGGGCCGCGGGGTGCGCGCCTGCTGGCTCACGCCTACGTGCGCTACCTGGGCGACCTGAACGGAGGGCGCATCCTCGCCCAGAGACTCCGCAAGAGCCTGGCGTTGGACGACGCCTGTCTCTCCTTCTACGCGTACCCGGGGTTGGGCGACCTCGCGGCCTACGGCGCCCGCTACCGCGAGGCGATCGACGAAGCGGGCCGTCTCGTTCCCGTGGACGCCGTGATCGACGAGGGAATCGCCGCCTTCCAGCACAACATCGACGTCTCGCTGGAGCTGAGCCGGGTCGCCAGCGCTGCCGGGCCGGAGGCGGACTGATCCTCCCAGCGTTGGGATCGCGCCGGTCTCAGGGACCAGCGGACTCCACCATGTCGATCAGATCCCCGATCTTGCAGTGCGACTCGATCGGGTGCCGTAGCGGGGCCGAGGTCTTGAAGCGGTAGTGGTTGCGCAGACCGCGGCGCTCGCGGTGCAGATAGCCCGCCTCTTCGAGCTCTCCCAGGATCCGCTGGACCGTGCGCTCCGTGATTCCGATCCGGTTGGCGACCTCCCGCAGCGTGAGGTCCGGGTCCTGGTGGAGGCAGATGAGCACGTGGCTGTGGTTCGACAGGAAGGTCCATCTGGTGCCTTCCCGCGCCTCGTCGCCGGGCGCCCCACCCGGTCGACCTCGGGTCCCTGAGCGGGCTTGCATCTCTCGGTCCTCCCTGTCACCTGCTTTCATTGTCCTGAATCCAGAACCACGGACCCGGCTTTCACCCCGCAGAATCGGCGCGGGCACCGCCGGTGCGCCGCGGTCGTCAGAGGCGGCCTCCCACCGCCGCCCGGTAGTCGGCCAGGGCCCGGAAGAAGGCCGCCTGGGTCTCGATCAGATCGCGAGCGGCGTTCGCCGCCTGGATCTCGCGGATATTGACGTTGATGAGGTTGCTGGTGCCGAGGGCGAGCTTGCGCTCTTCCGCCCGCTGGAGCTTCACGGCCAGCTCGCGGTTGCGGCGCGCGGAGCCGGTTTGCGAGAAGGCGGCCTCGATTCCGGCGCGGGCCAGCAGGATCTCCGCCTCGATCCGCTCCCGGGCGAAGCGCTCCCGGGCGGACAGTCGCGACAGCCTCGCCTGGGCGGCGACCAGCCGCCCGCGGGCCGCCCGCTGCTGCACGGGGAGCTCGAAGCGAAGCAGCGCCTTGACCTCGGTGTCGTTGCGCGGAGCCCTCGAGATCGAGCCTTCGCTGGAAATACCCGGATCGGAGCTGCCGAGGTCCTGCGAGCCCTCGACCCGAAGCCCGAGGGACGGCAGCAGCTCGTTGCGCGCCAGCTCGACGTCCACCTCCAGCTGTTCGCGCTCGAGCGAGAAGCGCTGCAGCAGCGGGTGCTCGCGCGTCGCCCACTCGATGTCGCGCGCATAGGTCTCTTCGTCGGGGAGCTCTTCGGGCGGGAAGGCCCGGGGCATGCGCTCGGGCTCGGCGATCAGAGGCACGCCGTTGGGCGAGCGCAGGAAGAGCGAGAGATCGATGGAGGCCTGCCGCGCGTCGCGTTCGGCGCCCACCAGCCGGATCTGGCGGTCGACGATGAGGCGCTCGTTGTCCGTCAGGTCGATCGACGGAATCGCTCCCCGCCGGACCCGTCCCTCGAGCTGGGACTGTCGCTTCTCCGCCACCTCGAGAAGCTGGCGCTCCACCCCGACCGTCAGCCCCTCCGAGAGCCAGCTCCAGTAGGCCAGGGTGGCGGCGCGCTTGAAGCCGATCTGTTGCAGGTCGATCTCGGGCTCGACGCGTTCCACCTCGACCAGGTCGCGAGCCAGTCGGGCTCGCGAGTCGTCGATGGCGCCGCCGCGCAGCAGCGGCAGCTCGATGCCGCCGCGGACCTCGCCGCTCTCGTCGGTTTGCTGGCCTCCGTCATAGGAAGCGAAGTCCCCGCTGCCGATCCGATACCCGCCGTAGAGCTTGGCGCCCCACAGCCGGGTCTGCTGCTCGACCCGGGCGTCGGCCGAGTAGCTCTCGTAGGTGCCCGCGGGCCGCAGGTCGCCGTCCGCGATCACCCGGGTGTCGAAGCTTCCGCGGGCGCTGCGGAGGCTTCCGCTGGCGATATCCCGCTCGGTCTCGACCGCGCGCAAGAGCGGATAGTGGGCCGCAACGGAGGCCAGCACCTCGTCGAGATGGAGGAAGGCCTGGGGAGCCGGTGGAGTCTCCTGCCCCGGCTCCTCGGCACGGGCGCTGCCCACGTCCAGCGACAGGGCAGTCATCAGTACGACGAGGAGGCGATTCACGCGCCGTCGCCCGGCACCCTGCCCGGTTCCGCCTGCATCGCGACCGTGGGCGGGAAGCCGTTCGCCAGCCGCCAGAGCTCGTAGCCGAGGCTCACCCGGTCGAGCAGGACGAAGCCCTTGGCGCGAGCACCCTGGCGCAGGTACTGCGCGTCGGGCCACTCCGGCTCGTCGTCTCTGTCGTCCGGGACGACCAGGATGCGGAAGTGTCCCTTGCCGTCGTCGGTGGGATCGACGAGCTTCACCTTGCCGCCGAAGGTTCCGATCGCCACCGAGGGCCAGCCCGAGAACTGTGCCGCAGGCCAGCCTTCGAACTGGAGCCGCACCGGACGGCCCTCGGAGATCAGGGGGACGTCGTTGCCGTCGACCCAGAGCTCGACGGCGCGGCTCTGGGCGTCGGGAATCAGCTGGACCAGGGGATCGCCGGCGTTCACCAGCTCGGCGCCCGGGCTCGCGAAAAGGCGGTAGATGGTGCCTCTCCGGGGCGCGGTGATGAGCTGCGTGCTCTGTTGGGCGATGCGCGTGTCGAGTGCCGTGAGCCGCTCGCGGTTGGAGGCAGCCTCGCTCTGGGCGGACTGGCGCCCGGTGCGGGCCGACTCGATGCGCGCTCTCTCCGAGGTGCCGATCTGCTCCCGCTGCGCCTTGGCGCCCGCCAGGTCGTTCACCTGCGCCTGGAGCGCCTGCTCGGCCTGGGAGACCCGCGCCCGCGCCTCCTTGTAGACGCGTTCGGTCACCTCGAACTCCAGCTCCGAGGCCAGCCCTTCCTGCACCAGTTCGCGGTGTCGTTCGAAGTTGAGTCTCGCCTGGTCCTTGTTGGCCTGGGCGGCCTCGAGTCCGAAGCGCGCCGACTCCACGGCGGCCTTCGCCACCTCGACCTGGTTGCGTGCGGCCTCGAGGGCCAGCGACCGGGCGCGCTCGAGGGCGTCGAGCTGACTGTCGAAGACCTCCACCTTCTGCTCCGACGCGTCGAGCTGCGCCTGCAGGGCGGAACGCTGCTCCTCGAGGCGGCGCAGGATCGAGGGGTCGTTGTCGACGATCTTGAGGATGCGGTCGCCCGCCTTCACCCGGGAGCCTTCGATGACCCAGGCCTCCTCGACGCGGCCGCTCACGGGGGCGGCCAGGGTCTGGATTCGGTCGAAGGGATCGAAGGCCACGACCCGACCGGCTCCGGTGATGTTCTGCTGCCAGGGCAGCACCACCAATGCGATCATCGTCGCCGCGAACATCCCGACGAGTACCCACGCCAGCTCGCGCAGGGCGCGGGGTCGCTGGACCCGCTGCAGGGCCGTGAGGTCTCGTGTTCGTCCTTGCATCGCTTCGCGCTCCTCAGCCTTCGCTCGCGCGGGACGTCGCGGAGCTCAGCTCGACGATCCGGGTGGTGCGATCCACCACGTCCGGTCGCTCGGAGACCACCAGGATGGTCCAGGGTGCGTCGGGGTCGAAGACCGCATCCAGCACCTGCTTGCGGTTGGCCTCGTTGAGCTGGGCCAGGGCCTTGTCGAGGAGCATCAAACGGGGCTTCGCGGCGATGGCCCGGGCCATCATCAGGCGTGCGCGCTGGTCCGTGGTGAGCGGGGCGCCGTCGGTCGTGAGCTCCGTTCGGATCCCACCCGGCAGTCTCCGCACCTCCTCCAGGAGGCCGACCTGATCGAGGGCCTGGCAGACCTCCTCGACCGAGGGGCCCGTCGTCGACACCCGCACGTTGTCGAGCACCGAGCCCGAGAACAGCTCGGGCTCGCGGATGTACACGATCTGCTCGCGGATCGAGTCCAGACGCAGATCGCGCAGGTCGTGGTCGTCGATGGTGATGTAGCCGGCCGTCGGGGTCCGCAGTCCCGCCAGCAGGTTCAGCAGGGTGCTCCGGCCGGCGCCCGTGGGCCCGAGCACGGCGACCCGCTCTCCCGGCTCGACGCGCAGGGAGAGCCCCTCGATGACGTTCTCGTTCTCGTAGGAGAAGGACAGGTTGGTCAGCTCCACCGCGGCCGGGCCCTCGCGGATCTCCGGGATCCCGCCGTCCTCGCGCTCGAGCGGCAGGTCGAAGAGCACGCCGAGCTTCTCGACCGCGGCCAGCAGGTCGTAGAAGCTCTCGAGTTGCTTCGCGAGCTTGGCGACTGCGGCCACGATGGCGGTCAGGATGAGCTCCGAGGCGACCAGCTGGCCCAGGGTGAGCTGTCCTGCCACCACCAGCCCGCCACCCAGGGCGAGCAGCGCACTGCCCGCCAGCACCTGGAGCCCGAGGGCGCTCGACAGCTGTCGCAGCACGATGCGGAAGTGACGCTCCCGGGCGACCACGTACGCGGAGGCGAGGGTATCGGCTCTCGCCAGTGCGTAGTCGCGGCCGTCCAGGCTGCGGAAGGCCGCCCGGTGCCGTGCCAGCTCCTCCATCCACTCGGCCACGGCGTACTTTGCGTCCGACTCGCCGACCGCGGTACCCACCGCGCCCCGCCCGAAGCCGAAGACCACGACACCCACTGCGCCCACCAGCAGGACGCTGAAGGCCAGCATCCACGGGTGGTAGAAGGAGAGCACCAGCAGGCCGACCACGGTCTGGAGCACCACGGAGGTGCCCTCCAGCAGCAGCAGGGCGCCGACCTTCTGGACCGTGACGACGTCGAAGAGCCGGTTGACCAGCTCGGGACCGTGGCTCTTGTCGAAGGCCGAGGCCTCCACCCGAGGAAGCCTCTCGGCGAGGTCCATGACCACGCGTACGAAGACGCGGCGCTGGATCGACTCGGCGACCACCGCCTGCAGGGCGGAGAGCAGGGACGAGAAGGCGAGTGCGCCGAAGAGCAGGAGCGCCAGGATGACCACCGGCTGCACGAGGCCGCCGAAGGCCACGGAGTTGACGAGCTGCTGGACGGCGATCGGGGTCGCCAGGCTGAGCCCGCCGACGAGGATCGCGTAGATGACGATGGTGAGGAGGTCGGCTCGGTCGGGCTTGACGAGACCGCTCAGTCGCCGCAGGGGCGGGAGCATGCCCTTGTTCTTCGGCGGCGGCTGGCTCGGTAGCTCCGGCTCGACGACGACCCAGGGTACGCCTGTGTCGGGGTCCGCAGCACCGATCCGC
>JANQSB010000401.1 GCA_028284295.1 Myxococcota bacterium
TCGCGGTGGGACCGCCGGAGGCCGAGGCGGCGGAGGCGCGCTTCCGGCTCTACGACGCCGTCAGCCACTTCTGGGCTCGCTTCGCTCGGGAAGAGCCGACCCTGCTGGTGGTCGAGGATGCCCACGCGGCCGATCGCGCCTCGCTGGAACTCCTCGACTTCGTGGCCCGCGCCGCTCCCAATCGACCCCTGATGCTGCTCGTCACCCACCGCGATCCGGGCGAGATCGCCGACGAGGTCCGCCGCGCGGCGCTCTCCGAGCTGGGCCGATCCGCCCGCCGATTGCGACTCTCGGGACTCGGCGACGAGGAGGTCGGCCAGCTGCTCGAGACGATCCTGGGCGAGCCCGTCGACCCGGCGGTCGCCTCGGCGGTGCACGCACGTTGCGAGGGCAACCCGCTCTTCGTGGACGAGGTCGCGCACCTGATGATCGACGAGGGCTCGGTGGACGCGCGCACGGCCGAGTCCCTGAGGCTGCCCCAGGAGGTCGGCGCGACGATCCGGCGGCGTCTGACCCACGTTTCGCCGGAAGCGCGACGCATCCTCGGGACCGCCGCAGTGATCGGCCGCGAGTTCGACTCGCACCTGCTCGCGCAGCTCTGTCCCGAGAGCCAGAAGGAGCTGGTCTCGCTTCTGGACTCCATCCAGTCGGCGGAGGTGGTGGACGAGGTCCCGGGCTCACCCGGCCACTACCGGTTCGCGCACGCGCTGATCCACGAGACCCTCTACCAGGATCTGTTGCTCGACGAGAGGCGTCGCCTGCACGGAGAGGTCGGGGCCCGACTGGAGGAGAGCGGCTCGGGCCGTCCCGAAGAACGAGCGGCCGCCGTCGCACACCACTACGCCCACAGCTGGCTCGAGGGCGAGACGGCCTGGAAGGCCTGCCGATTCGCGAGGGAGGCGGGTCGACACGCCCTGGCCAGCTTTGCGTACGCGGACGCGGCGGCCTACTTCGAGCAGGCCCTGCAGGCCCTGGCCCTGACGCCACACCCCGAGCTCGAACTCGAGTGCAGTCTGGCACTGAGCGAGGCTCGCCGGAACGAGGGGCTGCTGGACGCCGCTCGCGATGCCGCACATCGTGCGATCGAGCTGGCACGGCGTCTCCGCGATGGCGAGGGAATCGCCCGGGGAGCCGTGCACTACGCCAGCGGCGACGAGAACGGCATGTCCCTCGATCCCGAGCGCGTCGCCGTGCTGTCGGAGGCCCTGGAGGCGCTTCCCGCAACGCCGAGCCTGCTGCGCGTGCAGGTGATGAATCGACTCGCCGAGTCGCTCTACTTCTCGGACCAACACCGGGAGGCGGTGCAGCTGACGGAGCGGGCCTACGCGATGGCGGTGCAGCTGGACGACGCCAACGCCATCGCCAGCTGCATCAACATGCGGCGCTGGGCCAGCTGGACTCCGACCAACGCGCGCGAACGGGTCGAGCTGTGTCGCGAGCTACAGGGGATCGCCCACGAGCTGCAGAGCGTCAGTCTCAGTGTGGAGGCCAACTGTGGCCTGGCCGAGAACCTCCTCGAGCTGGGCGATCTCGAGGGCGCCGACGCGGCACTCTCGGTCTTCTACGACCTGACCGACGAGCTCCAGCGCGGCGACATGCTCTTCGCCCGCGAGACCTTTCGCTCCCTGCGGTGCGCCATCGCAGGCGAGTTCGACGAGGCCGAGCGCTACTCCCGCGCAGCGCTGGAGATCGGTCAGAAGATCAACTCACAGATCGCGGCCGAGTGGTTCGCCGTGCAGCTCATCCTGATCCGCGAGGCCCAGGGCCGGGGCGCCGAGATCCTGACCACGCTGCGCAAGTTCGCGACCGCGCGACCCCGCGCACAGGTCCGTGCCGGTCTGGCGCGCGTCCTCGGCCGCGAGGGGCAGCTCGAGGAGGCGCGCGAGATCCTGGACGACCTCGTCGCCAGCCTCGATCGGCTGCACGAGGACGTGAACTGGCCCTTCACGCTGGCCTGCCTCTCCGAGGTCGCACACCGGCTGGACGACAGCCGGGCCGCCGCACGTCTGCTCGAGATCTTCCGGGTCTACGAGGGCCGGATGGTCATTCTCGGTCTCAAGCTCGGCTGGATCGGCCCGGCCGACCGCTACCTGGGTCTGCTGCAGGCGACCCTGGGACAGTCGACCGAGGCGACGGCGTTCCTGAATCGCGCGCTGGCCCAGGTCGAGGCCCTGGGCGCCCATCACGTCGCGAGCGAGATCCGTGCCGATCTCAAGAGCATCGAGGCCGGGGCGGCGCCCGACGCCTCGGAGCCGGCCCCCGACCGGGTCCGGGCACCCCGGGTCGCCCGACTCCAGCGGCGCGGCGAGTACTGGCTCGTCGGCCTGGGCGACCGCAGCGACCTGTTCCGACACACCAAGGGATTCCAGCACCTCGCCGCCCTCGTCGCGGAGCCGGGCCGCGAGTTCCACGCCGTCGACCTCGTGACGGGAGGAGTCGGGCGCAGCGAAGCCCGCGACGACGGCGACGCGGGCGAAGCCATCGACGCCCAGGCACGCGCCGCCTACGGGAGGCGGCTCGCGGACCTGCGCGAGGACCTCTCCGAGGCGGAGCGGCTGGGAGACCCTGCGCGAGCCAGCACCATCCAGGAGGAGATCGACGCACTCGCCCGGGAGGTCTCGCGCGCCGTGGGGCTGGGCGGCCGCAGCCGCCGGCAGGGCTCGAACGCCGAGCGGGCCCGGGTCAACGTCACTCGCACCCTGGCACTCGCCGTCCAGAAGATCGAGGACGCGAGTCCGACTCTGGGGCGGCACCTGCGCGCGAATATCCGGACGGGCGCTTTCTGCGTCTACGAGCCGGGTCCGGACGACCAGCTGGAGTGGCAGATCCAGCTGTAGCCGCCGAGAACCCCGGCCGGGCGCCGACGGGCCGCATTCCCGGGCCGGAGCGAACGTCGTTCGCTCCGGATTTACGTCCAACGGTCGATGACCGACGCCTCGAGACCGGCCGAGCGCGCGTACCGGCACCTGATCCTGCGCCCGCGGGACGGCAAGCCCCTGTTTCGCGACGACGCCGACCGACGCACGCTGCTGGATGGCCTGGCGGGGCTGGACGGTGTCGGGTGTCTGGCCTGGGTCCTGCTTCCCGCCTATGTGGAGCTGATCCTGGGCGGCGTGCCGGACGCACTGAGGAGCCAGCGACTGTCCCTCGAGAGCGGCTACGCCCGGGCCTTCAACGCCCGGCACCAGCGGCGCGGCTTCCTCTTCACGGGCCCGCCGCCCCGGGAGATCCGGGCAGACGAGCTGGAGCGGGTCGCCCTCGACCTCCACCTGACCCCCTTGCTGGCAGGCGAGGTACGCGACCTGGATTCCCTCGAGCGCTTTCCCTGGTCGAGCCTGTCGGCCTGGATGGGACATCGCGCTCGCCTGACTTTCGAGAGCGGCATCCAAAGCCCGATGGTGATCGCCGCCGACCCCGATCATGTCCGAGCGGAGCTCGAGCGCAGGATCGCCGGGAGAGCCGATCCCAGACCGGGGAGCGTGCCGCGCCGACCTAGCCCGCCGGCCACGTAGCCCGGGGACCAACGAGCAGCGACGGCACCGGCTCCGCCGCACCCTCGCCGTGGCAGCTCCGACACTGGGCGTCCACGCGTGCGCGGCTCATGAAGTAGGCGAATGGATCGCCGTCGCGCTCGTGGACCGCGTGGCAACGCACGCAGGGCGGGGCGTGGGGCCCGTCGTGCTCCGGCGATCCGTGGAAGGAGTCGACCGTCCAGCCGGGGGCGGCCGAACGCCGAAAGCCCGGATGACAGCGCCGGCAGGTCGCAGCGGAGAGGTCGAACGGCATTCCCTCCGGCTCCTCGAAGTCGCCGAGCAGGTAGCGGATGCCGTCTCGCGCGGCGATCAGCTTCACCCGTAGCCGCTCCGGAGCTCCCGCACCGGAGTGGCAGTCGATGCAGCGCAGCTCGCCGTCGGCCCGGGCGTCCACGAAGCCGCGCCCGTGGACGCCCGACAGGTCGACGGGCATCACACGATCGAAGTCGAGGCGTTGACCCAGGTGCAGCACGGCTCCGTCCGGGAGATGGCAGGCGTTGCAGAAGTCGTTCCGCTGCTCGACCCGGTCGCTCACCACCCAGGCGGCCCCGCCGAGCCCGACGACGAAGGTCGCTCCGAGCAGTGCCCGCACCCCCCGCATGCACGGCAGGGTAACCGGCTCCCGGCGGTCTGACCGTCCTCGGCACCCTGCTAGCCCCGATGCGTCATTGGCCTGGCTTCGCGCGCGCGGGGTTCGCGGTAGAACCTTGCGGGACGCGCTTCGCGCGGCGAATCGCCGAGAGCGCCAGGACGTCATGG
>JANQSB010000433.1 GCA_028284295.1 Myxococcota bacterium
AAGTTAGGGGTGATCGCGCTCGCGTCGCCATAGTCTACCAAGATCGTGTGACCGTCGCGGTGGACACGAGGCCGAGTGCGCACGTTCTCCCGCCAGACCGCCGCTTGGGCGCCGCCCCCCAGGAGCGCGTCGAGGCGTTCATTGATGCGCTGGTCTGCGTCGTTTTGCGCAACAAGGTCGGAGCCTGCGACCCCCCACTGCTGAACGTAGTCACCCCCTCGGGTGTGCAGGACGCCGGCGATGGCCCCGCCTCGGGGCTCCACGCCGCGATGATTGACGATGTGCAGGACCCTTCGCAGGGGGTCGTCGGGACAAAAGCCGTAGCGGGGTGGGGTGCCGAGGGTGACGAAGTCTAGTCCCACCGTTCGCAGCTGCTGGAGGGCGGCGGTAAGCGCCCGGGCTCCCTCGGCCGCGTCCCCCTCGACCAGGAGGTCGAGCAGGTCGCGACCGATCCGAGACTGTGCGAGCAGGTGGGTGACCAGCGCGAACAGCTGGCCGGCGTGGCTGTGGCCGAAGAGGAGAACTCGGGGCGGGGACGTCGACGCGCCGCTCATGGCGGCCAGCTCGAGGACGAGTTCCCGAGCCGCGCGCAGGCGCGCGACGTGATGATTCGACGACGACCAGACGAACACGTTGCAAGATACCTTTCGCTCGAGGGCGTCCTCGACGAAGGCTGCGTACTGCGCGCTGAAGTTGCCCGCGTCTTTGAACAGCCGATCGAGCTGCTGCTTGGTCAGCCCTCGAATGGCGACGGCGAGGCGAGGATCCAGGCGCTCGAAGAGGGAAGACCACTGTTGGACCATGGCGAGCGGGTCGTCGCCGACGAAGGTCCCGTGCACGAGCAAGATCCTCCGCACCCCGTGCCGCTGTAGTCGGGCGCCGACGGCGGCCATCGCCTCTCGCCAGTCCTCGGACTGCTCCGCGACTTCTCCCGGGCTGTCCGTCCGGCGGCGTTCGTCGTACGCCGCGAACGAGTAGCGGTCTGGCGGCGGGCTCCAGCCGTACTCGTAGGGGCGTCCGACTTCGTCCGTGGGTGCCGGTAGCCGCCGCCGATGCCGAGCCCTTGCGACCAGCGCACCCGCCGTGGCCACGACCGCGATTCCTAGGAGCATGCCGATGACCGTGGGGTCCACGCGGATGCTCTTTACCCGTCCCGGTGGGCAAGGGCCATCTATTCCGAGCCGCCGGTTCCCAGCCCGGATGCAAGTTGTGTTTCAGCGCGACTCGCGCGGGGATCCTGGTCGGGTCGCGGACGGCACGGTTGGATCCCGAGATCGTCCAGTGGCCGTCGGATCCGCGACCCGGGCTTGGCCCGGGGATTGACCGGGACTCGGTGACCTTCAAAGCTACCCGCGATGACTTCCGGCCGTTTCGATGTCGTTGTCCACGGACTTCTTCCTGGCGCCGACCCGCAGCAGGCCCGAGCCCGGGTGGCGCGCGGATTCAACATCGATGAGCCCCGGGCGGCCGCGGTGGTCGCGGAGGGGACCAAGGTCCTATGGCGGGGGGTCGACCACCCGACGACGGCCCGGATCATGGCGTTGCTGAACGAAGCTCGCGTCCGGGCGGAAGCCCGTCCGCAGGGTATGGAGGGGCTGGTGGCCGGGGGCGAACCCCAGGCGCCGCCTGCGCAGCCGGCCTCGCCCTCGGCGGGGTTATCAGCGGCCGGACCCGCCGTGCCCGTCGGCTCATCGGTGGCCCGACCCGCGGCGGCTCCGGCGGGCTCATCGACCGCCTCGCCATCGACGGTACCCGCCGCGCCATCATCGCCCGGCCGGCCGACGACGCCATCCGCCGGCCCCTCCCCCGGGGGTTCGGACCCATCGGCCGCGATGCAGCCGTCTCCATTCAGCGGCGAAGATAGCCTGACCGCGTCGGACGCGCTGAGCTGGACGGGCGAAGATCTCGAGCCGACGCCGCAGCCCGGGGCTTCGGTGGCCCCGCCGGCCGATCCCGCGCCGACGCCGGCGCGGACCCGTCTCGCGCCGAGTCAGGGGATTCCGGATCTGCTGGGGCCCCCGCCCGCGGTCGCCCCGTTGGGC
>JANQSB010000475.1 GCA_028284295.1 Myxococcota bacterium
ATCAATCGGCTGAAGCGACCACTCCAGTCCCGGGCCGATGCCTTCCTCGCCTACTCGAGCTACGGCGCCGAGGTGCTGGAGGCGATCGGCCACCCGCGCGACTCCGTCGTCGTGGCGGTGAACGTCTCGGACACGGACCGTCACCTGCGGGCCGCCGACCAGCTCTCGGAGACCCGGGAGGAGGCTCGTGCGGCGCTCGGGCTGCCCGATCGCTTCACCGTACTGGCCGTCGGTGCGCTCGATCGCAACAAGCGCATCGACGTGCTGCTCGAGGCGGTGAGCGGTCTCGACAACGTGCACGCCCTGGTGGTCGGGGGAGGGCCGGAGCTCCCGGCGCTACGGCAGGCCCTGGCCGATCGGGGGATCGGCAACGTGACCCTCACCGGGCCGAAGCAACCCACGGAGCTGCCGCGCTACTACCGGGCCGCGGACCTGCTGGTGGTGCCGGGGCGCGGCGGCATGGTGATCTCCGAGGCGATGGCCCACTCGCTGCCGGTGGCGGTCCACCAGGCCGACGGCACCGAGTACGACCTGGTCCGTGACGGAGAGACGGGCCTGCGACTGGCTTCGGGAGATGCGGGCTCGTTTCGCAGCGTGATCGAGCGGCTGTCGCGGGAGCCCGGCTCCGCGACGCGCATGGGGGCGGCCGGCCGCGCGCTCATCGAGCGCGAGGCGAACATGGACGCGATGGTCGAGCGCATCGTCGAGGTGTGTCAGCTGGCCCGGTCGCGCCGGGTGGCGACGCCTTCCTCGTAGGCGAGCACGCGCTCGAAGCCGAGCCGCTGGTAGCAACGGAGCGCGGGCTGATTGGCCTCGTGGACGTTCAGGCCCACGGTCGGGATCGCGTCCCGCAGGGCTCGCACGATCGCCGCCGAGATCCGTCGGGCCAGCCCGCGGCCGCGTGCTTCGGGGCGGGTCACCACGTTGCCGATGGCCGAGACCCCGTAGCGCGGCGAGTGCACGTGGACGCCTCCGACCGCGAGCAGGCGTCCCTTCTCGCGGATGGCGCGGTAGCAGCCGCCGTCGAGCATCTGGCGCTCGAAGAAGAGCCCGCCCACCTCGTCCGGCAGGTACGCGTCCTCGGCGAGGAAGCGCGCCAGCTCCTCGTGGTCCTCGGGGCCCAGGGGCAGGACGCCGTCCCCGGACACCTCTTCGCAGGCCCGACGGTCCCGCAGGACCATCTTCCAGTAGCGACCTTCCGGTGCCAGCCCGAAGCCCGCGAGCTCGCTCGCGTGGCCGGGGCCCAGGTTGTAGAAGAGGCGGTCGGGAAGCTCGCTTCGGACGCCCCGCAGCAGGGCCCGGGTGGGCTCGTGGTCCGGGGCGCAGACGGCGTACAGGATCGGGAGCCGAAGACCCCGGAGCACCAGACACAGCGCCACCATGGCGCCGTCCTCGTCGAGCCCCGCGAGCCATCGCCCGTCGCTCCAGAAGGGCTCTTCCAGGTCGGCGATCGCGTACACGTGTGCGGCTTCCTCGTGCCGGAGGAAGCGCTCGATGCGCTCCCGGTCGCGTATGGGCTCGATCCGCATGGACCCGTCAGGGTACATCGCGGCTCGCCCGACCCGTGGACACGAGGGGTTCGTGTAGACTCCGCCCCTCGATGCCCGGCCGCGCCTGCCTCGCCGCGCTCGCCCTGTCAGCGAGCATCCTGCTGCCCACCGGCGCCTTCGCGGAACGCAGCGGCCTGGTGTTCGTGGATGCGAACGGCAACGGCGCGCTCGACGCCGGCGAGCCGGGTCGCGCGGGGGTGGCGGTGAGCGACGGTCACCACGTCGTCGAGTCGGGCCCGGATGGCCGCTTCCGTCTGCCGCCGCGGGAGCTCTCGCCGCCGTCCTTCGTCCACGTCACCTGTCCAGCGGACGCCAGCTGTCCTGTCTGGTTCCACCGCGACCCCGATGCCGGGGCCTCCATCGACTTCGCGCTCGCGCCGGCGCCGGTGCCGGCCTCGGGCGACCTCTTCTTCGTGCACGTGACGGACGCGCACGTCTATCCGCGGGTCGAGGACATGGCGGCCCTGCTGCCCGATGGGGGGCTCCCGTGGTTCGTGCCCCGGGTGCTGGCGGGCTGGCTGCTGCTGCACCGGGTCGACCGCATGTACCCGCAGCACAGTCGCGAGCACATCGTCGCGGCCATCCGCGAGGTCGTCTCGCAGCATCGCGACGTCTCGGACGCGTGGGACGCCAGCGTGGCGGTCGACTACCTGGAGCTGGCCCTGGACCCCGCTACCGGCATCGCGGACCCGGGGCGGGACATCCCGCGTGCCTTCGACGAGATCGCGGCGCTGTCGCCCGACTTCGTCGTGAACACCGGCGATCTCGTGATGGAAGGCAACAGCGGAAGCCCCGAGGCCGTCGAGCGCTGGTTCGACTACTACGTCGAGATGGCCGGTCGCCACGACCTGGAGATCTACGAGACCATCGGCAACAACGAGCTGGGCGGGACCTCGAACGACGACTTCCCGCCCAGCGACCCGCGCTACGGCCGGGCCCTCTTCCAGCGCCACTTCGGGCCTTCGTGGTTCAGCTTCGAGCGCGGACCCTTCCACTTCGCGGTGGTCGACACCCATCGGCCCGACTTCGATCCGCGTGAAGAAGGGGCGGACGGCGACTGGAGCTTCTACGACATGGAGGATGCGGTGCGCGACTGGCTCGACGCCGACCTCGCGCGTGCGCGGGCGGCCGGGCGCCGCATCGTCGTCCTCAACCACGAGCCCTTCTACTACGACCCGGCGTGGGAGTTCGACGATCCCACGCCCGCCGACGACCAGGGCCTTCTCGCGAAGCACGCGGTCGACTACGAGCTCTCGGGTCACATCCACCGCAACGGCTTCGAGGATGCTCCCGAGTCGGGCGGTACCACCCGGATCACCACCGGCGCCCTGTCCGGCTTCCGCTGGATGCTGCCCCTGACCATCGACTCGCGCGGCTACCGTCTGATCTACGCGCACGAGGGTCGCCTCTACTCGGCCTGGAAGGACCTCGACGAGCCGCTCCTCGGCTTCGTCGCGCCGCGGGGAGCGGCCGCGATCCACCCGGCCAGCACCCACGCGGCCGCGCCCGAAGCGCTGAAGGGACGGGTGGAGGTCGTCGCGGTCGGAGTCGACGTCGACCGACCCTTCGCGAGCCTCGAGCTGCGGCTCGACGGTCGGCCGCTCGAGAGCCGGGCCTGGGGCGCCTACTTCGTGCACGCCCATCTCGACGCGTCGACCCTGGGGCCGGACAGTCGGCTCGAGGTGCGCGCGCGCAGCGCCGGCGGCTCGGAGGCGAGCGCCAGTCTGCGCGTCGCGTCCGCGAATGCCCCGAAGCGGCAGGAGAGACCCTGAGTGGAGGCCGGTCGCGTCATCTGGGATGCCATCCTGGGCGTGGGCACCACCCTGACCCTGACCGTCATCGTCGCCATCGCCCTGGCGCTGGCCGCCCTGGCGGTCTTCTACGTGAGCTCCGCCGTCGTCGTCCTCGAACGCTTCGCGCGCACGGTGTCCCGCGCGCCGTGGCTGCTCGTCTTCGGTGCGGCGGTGGCCGGGGGCGCCGCCTGGCTGCAGATGCAGTCCGGTGTGGAGCGCGAGCTCCCGATGGCCGGCGAAACGCAGCGTACGGGGTTGGTGGTGCTGGCCGGCTACGTGCTGGCGACGGCGGTCTCCATCGGCGTGTGCTGGATCGGGCTGCGCAAGCTCAGCTCGTCGTCGCTCGGAACGGGCACCCTGGTGGTGCTGGGGCTCGCGACCGCGCTCGGGGTCGGGAGCACCGGCCAGCTGCCCTTCGCCGCCGTGCCGCCCGCGGCCATCGCCTTCGTCGCCTCGCTCCTCGCCCTGAGGCGGCGCCTGCGTCGGCCTCCCTCGCGCGGGCGGGGCATGGCGGAAGGCAGGCTGTGGCTGCTGGCCGCGGTCCTCGCCGTCGCCCCGGGCCTGGCGCTCGCGCTGTCCGAGCCCGAGCCGCGACTCTCGCTGGCGGCCGGCGCTCTGTTCCAGGCCGTAGCGGTGCTCGTGGTCTTCGGCCTGCTTCCCCTGGCCGCCGCCGGACTGGTGGAGATGCGCCGCTCGGCGGAGTGGTTCGTGGCGATCCGATACCTGGTGGCGCAGCGGCGGCAGGTCTACATCTCCGCCATCACGCTGCTCTGCATCGGCGGGATCGCCGCCGGGGTGTGGCTGATCGTGACCGTCCTGTCGGTGATGAACGGCTTCGAGCGCGCCTGGCGGGAGCAGATCGTCGGCGACCTCGCGCACTTCACCGTGCACACGGGCCTCGGGCGCATCGACGACTACGAGCCCGTGCTCGAGATGGTGCGCGGCGTCCCCGGCGTGCTCGCGGCGTCGCCCTACCTCGATGCCGAGGGCATGGTACGGAGCGAGTCGGGGCGCCTTCACGGCGTGCGACTGCGCGGTGTCGACCCGGACAGTGCGGACACGGTGACCGACATCAGCAGCCGCATCGGAGACGGCTCGCTGGCCCTGCTCTCGCGATCCGCCGCGGGCGGCGATCCCGGCGCGGCGCGGGTTCCGGCGATCATCATCGGATCGCCCCTGGCCGAGAAGCTCGAGGTGGGGGTGGGCGACGACCTGATCCTGATCTCGCCTCTCGGCGGGCCGCAGACGCCCCTCGGCCCGGCGCCGAGGCTCAAGAAGTTCCGGGTGGCGGGCGTCTACCAGTCGCGGCTGCAGCAGTTCGGAGAGGTCTACACCTACGTGGCGCTCTCCAACGCGCAGGACTTCGTGCGGGCCGGCAGCGCCATCGACGGCATCGAGGCCCGCACCGGCGACCTCTACACCTCGCGGTCCGTGGCCGAGGCGGTTCGCGCGAAGCTCGACTCGCCCTATTACACGCGTGACTGGAAGGACCACTTCCCGGTCTTCTTCGCCGCCCTGCGCGACAACCGCTCCATGATGATCCTGCTGCTCGGCATGATCATGGTGGTCGCCGCCTTCATGATCGTCGCCACCTTGATGATGATGATCATGGAGAAGTCGTCCGACATCGCGATCCTGAAGGCGATGGGTGCCGAGGACGCGACCATCGAGCGCGTCTTCGCCATCGAGGGGGCGCTGATCGGGCTGTCGGGGACGGCGCTCGGCGTGCTGGCGGCATTGGCCGTCACCTCCCGCCTCGGCTGGATCCAGGAGACCATCGAGGCCGTCACCGGGATCGACACCCTGCCGGCGAGCATCTACCAGCTCTCGACCCTGCCCGCCGATCACGACCCCATGCAGCTGATGGGCATCGTCGCCATGGCGATGGTGCTCTCCCTGGGCGCCACCCTGGTGCCTGCCCGGCAGGGAGCTCGCTTCGACCCCGTCGAAGGCCTGCGAAGCGAGTGAGCGCCGCCGGCCCGGAAGCGGCGCCGGCCCGAAGCTGCGGTGGCTGCTCGCTCTGCTGCACGGTGCTGCGGGTGGACGAGCTCGCGAAGCTCGGAGGCCGGCCCTGCCTCCATCAGCAGCAAGGAGGGGGCTGCGCGGTGCACGATCGGCGTCCGGGCGTGTGCCGCGCCTATCGCTGTGCGTGGCTGGGCGGCGCCTTCGACGAAGCCGACCGCCCCGACCACCTGGGGGCGGTCCTCGACCTGGTTCCGCGCGGCACGGTGATCCACCTGGTGGTTCGACAGGCCCGTCCGGATGCCCTCGCAGGCTCGCCTCGTCTGCAATCGATCGTCGAACGACATCGCGAAGCCATGCCGGTGGAGCTTCGCGACGTCGAGGACGTGCTCGACGGTGATCGGCCGGTACGCGTGTTGCTGCCCGGTGGGGTGGAGCATCTCGTGGAGGGCGAGCAGCTGACGGTGCTCCGGGAGGGACGCGTGGTGGAGCAGCGGCGCGCACCCTGGCTGGAGCGCTGGGTGCGGCGCATCGCTCGCGCCATCGGCGGAGCGCGTCTGCGACGCTGGCCCGACCACGCCCGGCGCATGGCCGAGCTCGGTCTCCCGGCCGGAGCGGACGCAGCTCTTGCAGAAGAACCCGAAGGACCGGACGACCCGGCGCGCGGGGCGTGACGCCCCAGACCCTCGCGCCCGGATCCGAGAAGCGTCCCCACGCGTCGGCTACAATCCGGCCGTGCTCAAGCGCGAAGCGAAGTTCTCGATCGGCGACGTGGTTCGCCACCGCTTCCACCCGTTTCGCGGGGTGATCTACGACGTCGACCCCACCTTCGCGAATACCGAGGAGTGGTACCAGTCGATCCCCGAAGAGCAGCGCCCCCGGCGCGACCAGCCCTACTACCACCTGCTCGCCGAGAACGAGGAGGCCACCTACGAGGCCTACGTGTCCGAGCAGAACCTGCTGCCGGACGAGACGGGCGCGCCCTGTCGGCACCCGCTGGTGTCGACCTTCTTCGTCGAGCTGCCGGAAGGCGGCTACCTGTCGATCGGCCAGCGGGCCCACTGATCCCGCCCGCGAGCCGTGATCGGCCCATGAGCGAACGCGAGACTCGCCCATGAGGTGGCCCATGAAGTGGAAGGTCGCCCTCGTCGTGTTCGGGCTCCTCGTCGCGGCCGGAGCGGCGGGCGGCGCCTGGCTGCTCACCGCGATGCGCAGCGCGGAGTTCTGGGAGTCGGCCATCGTGGCCTTCGAGACCGCCGACCGCGAGCAGGCGCCGGCGCCCGGCTCCATCGTCTTCACCGGGAGCTCGAGCATCCGCATGTGGAAGAGTCTCGAAGAGGACATGTCGCCACTTCGGGTCCTCAATCGGGGCTTCGGGGGCTCGCACATCGCGCACGTGAGCCACTACGCCGATCGCATCGTCGTCCCCTATGCGCCCGCGGCGGTGGTCCTGTACGCGGGCGACAACGACCTGGCCGCGGGCAGCGACAAGACCCCGGAGTCCGTCTTCGCCGACTTCCAGCACTTCGTCGCCCTCGTGCAGGGGGCGGGGCCGGGGACGCCCGTCTACTTCCTCGCCATCAAGCCCTCGCTGAGCCGCTGGGACCGCTGGCCGCTGATGCGCGACGCGAATCGCCTCGTCGCCGCGTGGGCGCAGACGACGCCGGGCGTGGAGTACGTGGACGTGGCGAGCCCCATGCTCGGCGAGGACGGCGAGCCGCGAGAGGAGCTCTTCATTGCCGATGGCCTGCACCTGAGCGACGCGGGCTACGCGTTGTGGACGAGCGTCGTGAAGCCGGCGCTGCAGGAGCGTTGAGACCGCCGTGAAGCCCCGCTTCCTCGGGGTCCTGGCCGTCCTCGGCTCGCTGGGCTTCGCGTGGTGGCTGCTCTCGGGTCCCCACAGCTCACGCGAGCTCTTCCTCTCCATGGTGGCGTGGGTGCTCGGCTTCTGGGTCGCGTCGGGCCTGCGACCGATCGTGGCGGCCGACGCCGACCCGGACGACGACGAAGCGGAAGACGAGTGAGTACCGCCTTCAGGCGGGACTCGCCTCGAGCAGGCTGAAGCCGCTCCGCAGCGCTCCGCGCAGCACCAGGTAGAGGCCCAGTCCGATCGGTCCCAGCATCAAGGTGAAGAGGAGGCATGGCAGCACCCAGCCGTGGGAGATGCCGTGGCGACGCGCGTCCCGCACCTCCCAGGCTCCGACGAAGAGATCGAAGACCAGGTAGTGGATCCAGCCCGCCAGCATGGCCCAGGGGCTCTGGAAGAGGGTCATCACGCCGGCCAGGCTGCCGAAGCTGCCGCCCTCTGCGGGCACGCCGTTCATCGCGAACGATCCGGCGTAGACGACGGCGAAGAGCAGGGGGATCCAGGCCGCCTGGACGACGCGCTCGGTGAATCGCCACCCGGGTGCGACGGCCAGGAGCAGCCAGGCGGGCAGGACGGCGTTGTTGCAGACGAGGAAGACGGTCTCGGGCTCCATGGGGTTCTCCTCCGGCTCGTGTCATCATACCCGCGATGCAGCAGGAGACGGCGCGATGAGCGATGCCCGGGGCGAGATCGAAAATCTCCTCTACGTCTATGCCGAACGGATCGATGCGGGTGACTTCGCGGGGGTGGCCGAGCTCTTCGCGCACGCCTGCATCACCGTCGCCGGAGCCGAGGCCGAGACCCGGGGACGGGACGCGGTCGAGAAGCTCTATTCCGGCACCACGCGCCTCTACGAGGACTGCGGAACGCCGAAGACCAAGCACGTCGTGACGAACCCCATCATCGAGGTGGACGAGGCGGCCGACCGCGCGACCAGTCGCAGCTGCTTCACGGTCCTGCAGCAGACTCCGGTGCTGCCGCTGCAGGTCATCATCACCGGGCGCTACCGGGACGACTTCGAGCGTGTCGACGGCCGCTGGCGTTTCGCCCGGCGCGAGATGCAGCTCGAGCAGTTCGGAGATCTCAGCCAGCACCTGATGGTGGACGCCCAGTCCATGACCCGGGCCTGAGGCCTTGGCGGGGTCCACGGTCGGCTCCTACCTGGTCGCGCGGCTCGAGGAGGTCGGGGTTCGACACGTCTTCGGGGTGCCCGGGGACTACGTGCTGGGCCTGATGGACGAGATCGTCGAGAGCCCCCTCGAGCTCGTGGGGACCTGCAACGAGCTCGACGCCGGATACGCGGCCGACGCCTACGCGCGCATCAACGGAGTGGGCGCCGTCTGCGTCACCTATGCGGTGGGCGGCTTCAGCCTGCTCAATGCGGTCGCGGGCGCCTACGCGGAGCGGGTCGCACTGATCGCCGTCTGCGGGGGTCCGAATCGCGCCGACCGGGACGAGGACCGCCTGCTGCACCACACGATCGGCGACTACGGCGTGCAGGTCGACGTCTTCGGGCACGTCACCCAGCGCTCGGTGGGGCTCTCGAGCGCCGAGGACGCCCCCGACGAGATCGACGATGCCGTGACGGCCTGTCTCCGGCACCGCCGGCCGGTCTTCATCGAGCTTCCCGCCGACCTCGTGGCGGCGCCCTGTCGGACGCCGGAGCCCCTGGAGCTCGATCTCGCTCCGCCGTCGGACGAAGGTGCACTGGCCGAGGCGGTGGACGAGGCGGTCGCGATGCTCGAAGCCGCGGAGCGTCCGATCGTGCTGGGGGGCGTGGAGGTGCACCGCTTCGGCCTGCAGCCCGAGCTCGAGCGTTTCCTGGACGAGACGCGACTCCCGATGGCCACCGCGCTCATGGGCAAGTCGGTGATCCGGGAGACCCATCCCCAGTACGTGGGCGTCTATTCCGGCGCCCTGTCCGAGGACTACGTGCGCGAGACCGTGGAGGGTGCGGACTGCGTGCTCAGCCTCGGCGCCTGGATGAGCGACATCAACCTCGGCATCTACACGGCCCGGATCGACGTCGGGCGCCTGGTACACGCGAGCGCCGACCGCGTCCGCATCAAGCGCCACTACTTCGACCGCGTCTATCTGGGTGACTTCATGCGCCGACTGCGCGAGCAGCTCGCCGCCCGCGGGCGCGGCGCCGCCCCCGGCGCGCCGATCCGTCCCGCCGTCCGGTCGCTGGAGGAGCGCTTCGAGGCCCGGCCCTCGGACGCGGTGACCATCCAGCGCTTCTACGAGCGGGTCAACCACTTCCTCGACGACGACAGCGTGGTGCTCGCCGACGCGGGCGACTCCTTCCTGTGCGCCGGCGACCTGATCATGCACGAGGGGGTCGGCTTCCTGTGCCAGGCCTTCTACTGCTCGATCGGCTTCACGATCCCCGCCGCGCTCGGAGTCGGGCTCGCCGCGCCGGACCGTCGTCCCGTCGTCTTCGTCGGCGACGGCGCCTTCCAGATGACCGCCCAGGAGCTGTCCACCGTCATGCGCGAGGGGGTCCCGGCGGTGATCTTCCTGATGAACAACCGGGGCTACACGGTCGAGCGCGTCATCCACGACGGGCCCTACAACGACATCCAGAACTGGCGCTACCACGCCCTGCCCGAGGCCCTGGGCGGCGAGCCCGGACGAGCCTGGAGCTGCGAGGTGCGCACCGAAGGCGATCTCGAGGAGGCGCTCGAGCGGGCGGCTCGCGAGCCCCGGGCGCTCGCCTTCGTGGAGGTCCACCTCGACCCCGCGGACTGCTCGTCGGCCCTCAAGCGTCTGGGCAAGGCCCTCGCCGCGCAGCGCTCGCTCTGAGGGGCCTGGACGGCCCTTCCGGCCGGGTGCTCCAGTGTTGCGGGCGGCTTGCCGATGGGCGGAGCATCGGAGGGGGCCTCCCATGGCGGAAACGGCGGATACGATCTTCGACTTCGTGGCGGACCGACTCGAGCAGGGCAGCGATCTCGACAAGCTCGAGGCCCGGGGCACCGTGCGGCTCGCTCTCAAGCAGTCCGGGCTCGACGCCAAGACCGTGAACCTCGATCAGATGCGGGTGGTGCTCGAGAAGGTGCTGCCCGGTGAGCTCGCGACGCGCGGGATCGATGCGCCGGAGTCGGTTTGCCAGGGCATTACGGGCGCCCTGTCGGGATTCCAGGGAGTCGCCGTCGGCGACGACGCCCAGTCGCCGGAGGCGGTCTTCAAGCGGATCGGCGGCGGCTGAGTCGGCACCGCCCCGCCGGCCCTCAGCTGAACGGGGCCGCGGGTTCGATCTTCCCCGCCGTGAAGGCCCCGTCGACCGTCAGGTCGATTCCGCTCACGTAGCCGCTCTCGTCGCTCGCCAGCCAGACGATGGCGGCGGCGACGTCCGGAAGCTCGCCGCGGCGTGTGAACGGGTGCTGGGGTCGGTCGGGGATGCGCTCCCTGGTGCGAGCGAGTCGCTCGGCGGCGCGGGCGAAGAAGGGCTCCACCATCTCGCGGCTTCCGAAGCCCGGGCAGACGTTGTTCACCCGGATGCCCAGCCGCCCCAGCTCGACGGCAGCGGCCTTGGTGAGGCCTCGCAGCCCCCACTTGCTGGAGGTGTAGGCCGCGACGCCGTTGCTCCCCTCGATGGCGTCGATCGACGCGACGTTCACGATCGAGCCGCCGCCGCGCGATCTCATGTCCGGGAGCACCGCCTGGATTCCCAGGAAGGGACCGATCTGGTTCACCTCGACGATCCGCCTGAGGTCCTCGTAGCGGGTCTCGGCGATGGAGGAGACGTCGAGCACCGCGGCGTTGTTGACCAGTACCCCCACGGGTCCGAAGCAGTCGTGCGCCAGCGCGAGGGCACGCTGCCAGTCGTCCCGGCTCGTGACGTCCAGGTGCAGGTAGCGGGCGGCGTCCCCGATCTCGTCGGCGACCGCGCCGCCGAGATCGTCCAGGACGTCGCCGAGCACGACCTGCGCGCCTTCCCGCGCGAAGCGGCGCGCGATCTCCGCGCCCGCGCCCCGGGCGGCCCCGGTGACGAGCGCGACCTTGCCCTGAAGTCGTTCCATCGGCGTCTCCGTGTCCCATCGTGGGGTCCGGCTGCCAGTCTATGCGAGTCCGGGTCGACTGGGGCAAGCTTCCGGCATGGTCGGGACGGCCGTCCAGGGTGCGCCGGGTCGCTACTTCGAGGCGCTGCCGGACGGGCAGATCGAATGCCGGGTCTGTCCGCGCCGCTGCCGGCTCGCGGACGGACAGCGGGGCCTGTGCTTCGTCCGCGCCCGTTCGGGCGACGGCATCGTGCTCACGACCTGGGGACGCTCCAGTGGCTACTGCATCGACCCGATCGAGAAGAAGCCCCTCAACCACTTCCTGCCCGGCACGCCGGTGCTCTCCTTCGGGACCGCCGGCTGCAACCTGAGCTGTCGCTTCTGCCAGAACTGGGACATCAGCAAGTCGCGCGAGCTGGAGACCCTGTCCGACGAGGCGCCGCCCGAGCGCATCGCTCGCGCCGCCGCCGAGCTGGGCTGTCGCAGCGTGGCCTTCACCTACAACGACCCCGTGATCTTCCTCGAGTACCTGGTAGACACCGCCGTCGCGTGTCACGAGCTGGGGGTCCGCACGGTGGGCGTGACGGCGGGCTACGTCGAGCCCGAGCCCCTGGTCGAGATCGCCCGCCACCTCGACGCCGTCAACGTCGACCTGAAGGCGTTCACCGAGAGCTTCTACCGCCGGCTGTGCAGCGCCGAGCTCGCGCCGGTGCTCGAGAGTCTCGACTACCTGGTCAACGAGACGGAGGCGTGGGTCGAGATCACGACCCTGCTCATCCCCGGCGAGAACGACTCCGACGCCGAGATCCACGAGGCCAGCGCGTGGGTGGCGGAGACCCTGGGACACGACGTGCCCTGGCACTTCAGCGCCTTCCACCCGGACTACCGCATGCAGGACCGCCCCGCGACGTCGCGCGAGACCCTGCGGCGTGCGCGCGCGATCGCCCGGGCCGACGGCCACCGCTACGTGTACACCGGCAACGTGCACGATCCCGAAGGCGACAGCACCCGGTGTCCCGGCTGCGGGGAATGCGTCATCGGTCGCGACCGCTACGTGCTGACGGCCTGGGGGCTCGACGCGGCGGGCCGCTGCCGTCGCTGCGGCACGGCGATCCCCGGCGTCTTCGAGGAGCAGCCGGGAAGCTGGGGAGCCAGGCGTCAGCCGGTGCGCCTGGCCGACTTCGAGCTCCGCCCCTGAACGCAGGGGGTCAAGGCTCCTGCTGCTCCGGATCTAGGGGCGAAGCGACCGGATCGTCGCCAGCAGTGCCGCTCCCCCGAGCACGCTGACGATGGCGGCCGCCTTCAGCATGGCCTCCACGTTGCCGGCGTCGCCGATCTCTGTCGGTCCGCCGACCTGGCTGAGCGCGAAGAGGACGAGCCCGAAGCCCAGCCGTCCCGCGAAGCTGTGAAGGGACTGATAGGTGGCGCGCTGGGCCTGCGGGACCCGCGGGACGATGGCCGCGTTGACCACCACGTCGCTGACCGCCGGTTGGACGCTTCGCACCACGAGCGCCGCGGCGACGACGGGGTGGACGATCCAGGCCATGGCGACGATGAGGGCGGTCTGGAGCGCGGTCACCGAGAGGAGCGTGCCGCCGACTCCCAGCCGCTCGCGGAGCGCGATGCTGCGGGCCGCCGCCGCGGCGCCCAGCAGGGCGATGAGCGCATGCAGCAGCCCGGTGGCGAGGGGGGTCCGTCGGGCCGCGTCGATCGCTTCGCCGAAGACCGAGGCCACGTAGGGCTGCGCGAACTCCCAGGGAACGTGGGCGGTGGTCGTCATCAGGATCACGTAGCCGAAGATCCAGGCGAGGGTGGGGCTGCGCAGGTAGGAGAGACAGCTCCCGAGCTGGCGCAGCAGCCCGCTGTGCGCGAAGCCGTCCTGCTGTCGCGGCGGCTCGTGGAGGAGCAGTGCGATGGCGAAGGCGCCGGTCAGGGCCGCGGCCTGGAGCGCGTAGGCGGAGCGCAGGTCGAGAGCCCCGAGACCGCCGCCCACCAGGGCGCTCACGGCCACCGAGACGTACACGTTGCGGTGGATGCGCGCCTCCCGCTCCGCGAAGCTGGATTCCCTGCCCAGGGCCGCCAGCGTGTCGAAGTGGAAGCTGGTGTCGGTGCCGGAGCGGAACGCATAGCCCAGCGCCAGCATGACCTGGGCGGAGACGAAGACCGGATAGGCGTCTCCGCCGAAGAGGAAGAGCAGCTGCGAGCCCGTCATCGCTGCGTTCGCGATGCGCAGGGTCACGACCCGGCTGACGCGGTCGCTGAACCAGCCCGAAGGCACCTCGAGGAGCACCACCGCGACGTAGTAGATCGCGCCCAGGCGGATCACCTGGTCGACCGGGAAGCGCTCGCTGAAGAAGAGGAAGAAGACCGGGCCCCAGAAGAGGGCGTGGGAGGCCATCTGGTGCAGGGAGTAGAGGCGCAGGTTGCGTTCCAGCGCCGCTCGCTGGGCCATCGCCCCATGATACACTGGAGCGATGAAGGTCTTCCTCAGCGTCGACATGGAAGGCATCTCCGGCCTGGTCCGGTGGCAGGACGTGGCCTCGAGCGGAATCGACTTCGAGCGCAACCGACGCCTCATGACCGGGGACGCCAATGCCGCCATCGACGGCGCCTTCGAGGCCGGAGCCGACGCGGTCGTCGTGGAGGAGAACCACGGGGTCGAAGACCTGTGCGTGCTGCTCACCGAGGAGATCGATCCGCGCTGCACGGTGGTGCGCGGAGCCGGGCGCCCGGGTCCGACGACGATGTCGGCGCTCGACGAGTCGGTCGACGCCGTCTTCCTGGTGGGTCACCACGCGGCCGGAGGAACCTGGCCGGGGATCATGGCCCACACCATCTCGAGCGGTCGCTTTCGCGAGGTGCGCATCGGCGGACGCCGGGTCGGCGAGCCCGACCTGTTCGCGATCCGCGCCGGAGAGATGGGTGCCGCCACGGCCCTCGTCACCGGTGACCAGATGGTGATCGAGGAGCTGCGCAAGCGCGTGCCCGAGGTCGAGAGCGTGCAGGTCAAGCGGGCTCTCGGACGCCAGTCGGGAGAGATCGTTCCGCCGGTGCGTGCTCGCGAAGCGATTCGCGAGGGTGCGCGCCAGGCGATCGAGCGGGTCGCCAGCGGCGAGATCACTCCTTATCGCGGAGAGCCTGCGCCCTACGAGATCGAGGTCGATCTGCTGGAGGCGCCCGGTGCGTCCATGCGCGCGAACCTCGAAAGCCTGCCCGAGTTCGAGCTGGTGTCCGAGCGCACCGTGGCCACCGACGCGCCCGACATGGACCTCGGCTTCCGGCGCATCGCCTACCTCACCTACGCGGACATGGAGGGGCGCGTCCGCTACTGAGCCGGACGCGGCCGGGCGCCATGGGCCGGGGCGCTCAGAGCGGGAAGCGCTCTCCCAGGAGCTCCTCGGACAGGGCCCAGAGTCGCTGGGCGGCGTCGGGGTCCACCGCGTATCCCGCGCAGCCCACGTCCTCGTTGGCGTCCTCCACCACCGCCGCGACCTGGCAGTCCTGCAGGTAGAGGCCCCCGCGCCCCTCGAGCTCGGGGGAGGTGGCCGCCCAGACGCTGGTGGCCGCTCCCGCCTCGACGGGCTTGAAGCGGAGACCGCCCCCCGTCGCCCGATCTGCCAGGGTCTTCATGTCGTCGGGCTCCATGTAGCGCGCCAGCTCGGTCATGATGACGCCCGGGTGGACGGCGTTCGCGTGCACCCCGGAGGCTGCGAGCCTCCTCGTCAGCTCGACGGAGAACAGCACGTTCGCCGTCTTGGACTGTCCGTAGGCGAGGAACTTGTCGTAGGGGCGGCGCTCGAAGTTCGGATCCTCGAAGTCCATCTCGCCGAAGCGGTGTCCCCCGGAGCTGAGGTTGACGACGCGGGCGGGAGCGCCCTCGCGCAGGGCGGGCGCGAGCAGGCAGGTCAGCAGGAAGTGGCCCATGTGGTTGGTGGCGAACTGCATCTCCCAGCCCTGGGCGTTCCGGCGCAGTGGTGTGAACATGACGCCCGCGTTGTTGATCAGCACGTCGAGCCGGTCGTTCTCGGCGAGCCACTGCTTGGCGAAGGTGCGGATGCTGTCGGGCTGCATCAGCTCGAGGGGCGGCCCGACCTCGATCCGTCCCTGGCCCGACGCCTGGTCGCGGATCGCGCTCGCGACGCCTTCGGCCTTCTCGATGTCGCGCGCGGCGATCGTCACGAAAGCGCCGCGGGACACGAGCGCCCTCGCGGTCTCGGCGCCGAGCCCCCCGGAAGCGCCGGTGACGATCACACGCCGACCGCCCAGGTCGACTCCCTCGAGGACCTCGTCGGTGGTGCTCTCGGGTCCGAAGTGCATGGGGGCTCCTCCAGAAAAGTGAACGACGATCGTAGAGCGGGCGCGACCCTTGGTCGACAACCCCGGGCTTCTGGGGTTCCTTCTCCTGCCCGCCGGCCCTGCGCGTCCGCAGCCGGTCCCAGGAGAGACGACAGCCCATGAGCACGCGTACCGCCCCCCTCGCCGGTCTTCGTGTGATCGAGAGCTCGCTGCTCGGTCCGGCCGCGGTCACCACCCACCTCGCCGACCTCGGTGCCGAAGTCATCAAGGTGGAGTCGCCTGCGGGCGACTACGTGCGGGACATGACCTGGCCCATCATCGAGGGCATCTCCTTGCTCCACTACCACGTGAACCGGGGCAAGAGGAGCATCACCCTCGACCTCAAGACCCGGGAAGCCGTGGACGTCTACCTCGATCTCGTGCGCGAGGCCGACGTCGTGGTCGAGGCCATGCGTCCGGGCTCTCTTGCCAAGCGGGGCCTCGGCTACGAGGAGCTTCGCGCCGTCAATCCGAAGATCGTCTTCTGCAACATCTCGGGCTACGGCATGACCGGCCCCTATCGCGACATGCCCTCCCACGGCATCGCCTACGACACCTGGGCGGGGGTGGTGAAGCCCGCCTACGACGACGAGGGCTTCTGCTACATCGACGAGCACGTCAGCCTCGGCATCAATGCCGGACCGCTGGTCGGTGCCCTCGGCATCCTGGCCGCCGTGGTCCGCGCCCGCGAGACCGGCGAGGGCTGCATGCTCGAGGCCGCGCAGTCCGACGCAGCGGCCTTCTTCGACTGGTATCGGAGCGAGAGCCATCTCGCCTACGCGCGCCCGGAGGACGTCGTCACCGGCAACAAGGCCGACGACTACGAGCGCCGAGCCGTGGGCACGGCGGGCATGAAGGAAGGGGTCCGCTACCAGATGTACGACGCCTCCGACGGCCACGTGCTCTTCATGGCGTCGGAGCAGGCCTTCTGGAAGAACTTCTGCCAGGGGGTCGGCCGGATGGACCTGTTCGAGAAGTGGCCGGGCGCGAAGTACGCAGACCACGCTCGCGGCAATCGCGAGCTGCAGAAGGAGCTGCGCGAGATCTTCAAGACCCGGACCTGCGCCGAGTGGCTCGACTTCGGAAACGAGCACAACACGCCCATCGGGCCGGTGAACACGCCCCAGACGATTGCCGACGACCCGCAGTTCCAGGACCGGCTGCCCGTCTACCCCCACGAGAAGCACGGCGCCGACATGCTGCCCTTCCCGGCGAAGTTCCTCGACGAGGAGCTGCCGCCGCCCAGCAAGGCGCCCACGGTAGGCCAGCACAACGACGAGGTGCTCTCGGAGGTGCTGGGCTACGACGCCTCGCGCATCGCCGCCCTCAAGGACGGGGGAGCGCTCGGCTGAGCGCGCGTCCGCTCATCGTCTTCGCCCACGGCGCGGGGGCGGGCACCCGCCACCCCTGGATGCAGGGCTGGCGGAAGCGGCTCGAGACGATCGGAAGGGTCGTCTGCTTCGACTATCCCTACATGCGCGAGGGGCGCCGCTCGCCCGACCGCCTGCCGAAGCTCGTGGCCGCGCACCGCGAGGCCCTCGAGGCAGCACGGCGGGGACACCCGGGCAAGGTACTCCTGGCCGGCAAGAGCATGGGCTCTCGCGTCGGCTGCCATCTGGCGCTGGAAGAGTCCGTCGACGGTCTGGTCTGCTTCGGGTACCCGCTGGTGGGCATGGGGAAGAACGCCAGACTGCGCAACGAGGTGCTCGAGGCGCTCGAGACTCCCATCCTCTTCGTGCAGGGGACCCGCGACAAGCTCTGCCCCCTGGAGACCCTGGCCACGGTGCGCGCGCGCATGAAGGCGGCGAGCGAGCTGTACGTCGTCGAGACCGGCGACCACGGCCTGCTCGCGACGAAGACCTCGCTCAAGCAGGCGGGCGAGACCCAGGACGACGTCGACGCACGCATCCTGTCGGCGGTCGCGGACTTCGTCGCGCAGTCCGTCCAGCCGCGGCCGCGACTCTCGTAGCCGAGGTTCAGCTCTCGTAGCCGCGGTTCAGCTCTCGTAGAAGGGCACGATGCGAGTCGTGGCCACGTGCTCGTCCGTCGCCAGCAGGTCGGCCACGTGCCGGGCCACCGAGCCCGGGTCCATGGCGCGACCGAACATCAGCCCGCGCTCGCCCCATTCCTGCACGCGCTCGGCGGCAGACTGCATGTCCCAGTCGTTCGCGAAGCCGGTCGGCATCGTGTCGCCCACGCTCACGCGCGTGAAGCGCACGCGCTTGTGTTCGGCCTGGAAGACCTCGACGAGCTTGTTCAGTGCCGCCTTGCTGACCATGTAGGGACCGAGCGAGCGGCGCGGCGGGAAGTCGTCGGCGGAGATCGAGGACAGGAAGACGGCCCGGCCGCGGCTCTCCTCGAGGGCGGGCAGTGCGGCCCGGGTGACCAGGGCGGCGCCCGTCAGGTTGGCGGACAGGATGTCGTGCCATCCCGCGGCGTCGACGCTGGCGATCTCGTGCATGAAGGCGACGCCCACCGCATAGACGACCGCATCGAGACCCCCCAGCGCCGCGATCGCAGCTCCCACCCCACGCTCGCAGGAGGCCTCTTCGCGCACGTCGAGCTGCGTGGCGTGGGCACCCAGTACGCCGGCGAGATCCTGGAGCAGCTCGCTGCGGCGCGCCGCCACCGCGACCCGTGCGCCTTCGGCGGCGGTCGCCCGGGCGATCGCCTCTCCGATCCCCGAAGAGGCACCGACCACCAGCACGCGACGATCCTCGAGCCTCCCGGCGGCGCTCATCCAGAGCAGTCTCCCCGTCCGGCCGCGGCGTCGTCGCCCGGCCGGCGACGAG
>JANQSB010000488.1 GCA_028284295.1 Myxococcota bacterium
TCGAGACCCTCGACGGGCCCGTCGACGCGGAGCCCCGCTGGCTGGGCCCACCGCCGGGCCCGCAGCCCCGGCCCCTGGCCGCGACGTCGCGCCGCTGAGTCGGGCGCCGCCGACCCCCGGCGCGGCGGTCAGTCCCAGTCCAGGCTCTCGGGGTCCTCGTCGAGCCAGCCGTGCAGGGTCAGGTAGGCCTGCAGGACCTCGCCCCAGTCCGACGCACTTCCGCGGACGTCCCGCCCGACGGACTCGTCGAGGTCCTCCACCGGCAACGGCGACTGCAGCGCTTCGACGCCGGCCGAGATGCCGTGCCACAGCATCCCGATCGGAAGCGTCGTGAGGATGCCGGGCTCGTCGCCGCTGCGGGTGGCGATCTCGAATTCGGCGAACTCCCGGGGCCCCTGGCTGCCGCGAAGGTAGAGCCGTGCGCGGGAAGCGATGCGGGACTCGCCGGAGCCGAAGCCGATCCACACCCGCTTGCCGGCGCTGCCGTCCTCCACGCGGAGGATGTCCCCGTGGATCGCGAGGTAGTTCTTCGGAACGTCGAGGGGCCCGGTGCGGCGCTCGACCGGGAGATCGAAGTCCTCGAAGACCTTCACGAGCTCCTTGGAGAGCGCCTTGGCGACGTCGCGGGCCACGCGCTCGGGGTCGGCGTCTTCGTCGGAGAGCAGGACGCGGGCCTCGTCGGTGGTGAAGTCGAAGACGTAGACGCGCAGGGGCTGCTGGACCGGATCGCCCTCGTAGTCGCTCAGCTGGGTGATCGACGAGCTGCGACAGCCCCCCGCCGAAAGCACCAGCAGCGCGACCAGGAGCGCCGGTCCGGAACGCGGGCGGCACCGAGGGCCCCTTCGATGCTCAGCCACCCGACGAGGGATCCTCGGCTTCGGGCCCGGGCGGGAGCTCGGATTCGCGATCGTCGAGGTAGCCCTCGGGAAGCGCCACGCGCTGGCGCCCGGACTTCTTGCCGCGCTTCATCCGCATCGCCTCGGGCGGGAAGGGAAGACTCGGGTCGGCGGTGGCCAGCGCGGCCTCGAGCTCTGCCAGGCTGTCGACCTGGATGAGACGCTCCCGCAGCCGCGGGCTTCCCGGGAAGCCCTTCGTGTACCAGGTGGCCTGCCTGCGAAACGAACGGACGCCGGTCCGCTCGCCGAACCAATCGGCGAGCAGCTGTGCGTGACGCAGCATGATCTCGGCGATCTCGCCGAAGTGCGGGGGTACCCGGGCCGGGCGGCCGTCGAAGACGTCGGCCAGGTCGCGGAACAGCCAGGGACGGCCGAGGCAGCCGCGACCGACCACGACGCCGTCGCAGCCGGTCCGACGCATCATGCGCAGGGCATCGCCCGCCTCCCAGATGTCGCCGTTGCCCAGCACGGGGATGCGGGTGACGACCTGCTTGAGCTCCCCGATGGCGTCCCAGTCCGCCTCGCCGTCGTAGAGCTGTGCGGCCGAGCGCGCGTGCAGGGCGACCGCCGCGCAGCCTTCCTCCTGGCCCACGCGACCGGCGTCCCGGTAGGTGACCACGTCGTCGTCGATGCCGAGGCGGAACTTGATGCTGACCGGCACCTCGCCCGCGCGCGCCACGGCAGCGCGGACGATCCGGGCCAACAGGCGGGGTCTCGCGGGGATCGCCGCACCCCCGCCCTTGCGGGTGACCTTGCGGACGGGACAGCCGAAGTTCATGT
>JANQSB010000546.1 GCA_028284295.1 Myxococcota bacterium
TGATCGAGCGCAGCCGCGAGCCGGGCGAGAAGCCCGCGGGAGGGAAGGTCCCGGAGTCCGTCCCGGCGGCCCCCGCCGAGCCCGTGAGCGAGCTCGAGCGCACGCGCCGTGCGGCCGCGGACCGCCTGGGTCGCAACCTCGAGAAGGGCCGGGGCCTCGCGGCCTTCGCACTGCGCGGCCTGCGCGACTGGGTGACGAGCCCGGGCGAGACCTCCCGCGCCGCCATCGATGCGGTCCGCTCGATCGGCCGTCTGACCGCGCCCGTGACCGAGCCCATGAGCCCCGTCATGACCGGCCGCTCGATCTCGGTCCGCTACGACGCGATCTTCCTGCGTCTCGACGACCTGAAGCGCGCTGGGCGAGCCGCCGGCGGCACCGTCAACGACGCCTTCGTGGCCGGCGTCGCGGGTGGCCTGCGGCGCTACCACGAAAGCCTCGGGCGTCCGGTCCCGGAGCTCCGCATGAACATGCCCATCAACATGCGGAGCGGCGAGAAGGGCCGCGACGCGGGCAACCAGTTCATGCCCGTCCGCTTCCCGGTTCCGGTGGGACTCGTCGATCCGATCGAGCGCATGCAGGAGATCCGGAAGCGGGTCGCCGCCCAGCGCGCCGAGCCCGCCCTCCCGCTGATCGACGAGATCTCGGCAGTGATCGGTGCGCTGCCGGGCGACGGCGCGGCACGCTTCTCGGGCATGATGATGAAGGCGATGGACTTCACCACGAGCAACGTCCCCGGCCCGCGCTTCCCGGTCTACATGAGCGGGGCGAAGATCGAGCACAGCTTCGGCTTCGGGCCCGTCGCGGGCGGCGCACTCAACGTCACCTGCTTCAGCTACGACGGTGAGGTCGCCGTCGGGATCAACGTCGACCCGGCCGCCGTCACCGATCCCGCGCTGCTGGTCGAGTGCATGAAGAAGGGCTTCGACGAGGTCTGCGCGGTCGTCTGATGGCTGCGTCCGTCGAGACCCCCGCGGTCCGCAAGCGGCTGCCCCCCGAGCAGCGGCGCGCGCAGCTGCTCGAGACCGCCCTCGAGGTGTTCGCGCGTCGGGGCTTCGGCCGGGCCGGCCACGCCGACATCGCCGAAGCCGCCGGCGTCGCCGTCTCGACGGTCTTCGTCTACTTCAAGACCCGCGAGGCCCTGGTGGAGGCGGTGCTCGAGGAGATCGGGCGCTTCTACCTGGATCTGGCGGTTCGCATCCACCAGCAGCCCAAGTCCTGTCGCGAGATCCTGGTGGAGCACCGCGCGGCCTACCACGACTCGCTGGAGAGCCATCCCCACCACGCGCGGCTCGCTCTCGATTGGAGCACCGCGCTGCGGGAGGAGCTGTGGCCCCGCTACGTGGAGTTCACCGATCGCCTGGTGGAGAACCACGTCCGGACCATCCGGCGCGGACAGGCCGAGGGTGATGTGCCGGCGACGGTCGACCCCGAGACGAGCGCCCGGATGCTGATTGCCAGCGCCCAGATGACGGCCCAGCAGCGCCTCGCCGGCGCCGACCCGGCCATGGTGGACCGCATGGCGGCGCTCTTCATCGATGCGGCGCTGGGGCGGGCCGGAGGCGGGGAGGCGCCGTAGAGCCTCCGCCCCGGGACGCGATCGCCCGGGCGCTGCCCGGGGTAGACTGTGCGGCCCACTCGACGGGACAGGAGGACCCCCATGAGCTTCCTCGAGGACCGCGTCGCCATCGTCACCGGCGCCGGCCGCGGCATCGGGCGGGAGCATGCCCTGATGCTCGCGGCCCACGGTGCCCGGGTGGTCGTCAACGACCTGGGCGGGAGCCGGGACGGGACCGGCTCGGACGCCGGGCCGGCCCAGTCCGTGGTCGACGAGATCCGCGCCGCCGGCGGCGAGGCCGTGGCCAACCGCGACGACGTCAGTGACTTCGCGGCCGCTCGACGCATGATCGAGCAGGCCGTCGACGAGTTCGGTGGGCTCCACGCCGTGGTGAACAACGCCGGCATCCTGCGCGATCGCATGCTGGTGAACATGGAGGAGGCGGAGTGGGACGCCGTCATCCGGGTCCACCTCAAGGGCACCTTCGCGCCGTCGCGACACGCCGCGGCGTACTGGCGCGAACGCTCGAAGGCGGGCGAGCCCGTCGACGCGCGCATCATCAACACCTCGTCGGTATCGGGCATCTACGGCAACGCGGGCCAGACCAACTACGGCGCCGCCAAGATGGGGATCGCCGCCTTCACGATCATCGCCGCGCGCGAGCTGGGTCGCTACGGGGTCACCGTCAACGCCGTGGCACCGGGGGCGCGCACTCGCATGACCGAAGACCTCGGCACTCCCAGCAGCGAGATGTCGGAAGAGGAGCTGGCCCAGCGCAGCCCGCGCTGGATCGCACCGATCGTCACCTGGCTCGCCAGCACCGACTCGCGCGACGTGACCGGACGCGTCTTCGAAGCCTCGGGACGCATGCTGGCCGTCGCCGAAGGCTGGCATCGGGGGCCGAGCGTCGAGCCCGTGGACGACCCCACGAAGATCGGCGCCGTCGCCCGCGAGCTCGTGAAGGGCGCCCGCCTCAACGCGGGCATGGACGGCACGGACATGGACGGAGGCCTGGGCTGAGCCTGCGAGCTCCGAAGCCGGGCGCGCCGATCGTCGCGATCGCCTGTCTGTGTCTCTGCGCGATCCCGTGGCTCACGGGCTGCGGCGCGGAGGACCCGTCCGCCCGTCTGGCCACGAGCCGGGACGAAGGCGGCGGCCGTGCAGCCCCCAGCGCGCATACCGTCTCGACCAACACGGCGGTGCTGTCCCAGCTCCCCTTCGAGGACCGTTCGGACTTCGAGAATGCCCGAAGGGGCTTCATCGCGGCTCTCGAGGAGCCGATCATCCGCACCGACGCCGGTGCCGAGGTCTGGAATCTCGAGCGCTTCGCGTTCCAGCAGGGCGATGCACCGGACAGTGTGAATCCGAGCCTGTGGCGGCAGGCACAGCTCAACCTGATCCACGGCCTCTTCGAGGTGGCCGACGGCATCTACCAGGTGCGCGGCTACGACCTCGCGAACATGACCCTGGTGCGGGGCGACACCGGCTGGATCGTGATCGACCCCATGACCACGCGCGAGACCGCGACCGCGGCGCTCGGCCTCGCGTTCGAGCACCTCGGCGAGCGGCCCGTCACGGCGCTCGTCTACACCCACAGCCACGTCGATCACTTCGGCGGTGCGCGGGGCGTGCTTCCCGACCTGGAGGCGGCCGAGGGCGTCCCGGTGATCGCGCCCGAGGGCTTCGTGGTCGAGGCCGTGAGCGAGAACGTGCTCGCCGGCAACACGATGTCGCGACGCGCCGCCTACATGTTCGGCTTCCTGCTCGATCGGGGTTCGCGAGAGCACGTCGATTCCGGCCTGGGCAAGGCCTCGACTCCGGGCACCTTCGGCATGGTGGCGCCGACCCGCTTCATCGAGGAGACCCCGACCGAGCTGGTCCTGGACGGGGTGCGCATGATCTTCCAGAACACCCCCGGTGCCGAGGCGCCCGCCGAGCTGATGGTCTATCTGCCCGACTGGAAGGCGTTGTGCGGTGCCGAGAACGTCTCGCGGGTCCAGCACAACCTCTACACGCTTCGCGGAGCCAAGGTCCGCGACGCGCTGCGGTGGAGCGGCTATCTCCACGAGGCGCTGGGTCTCTTTCCGGAGGCCGAGATCCTCTTCTCCAGCCACCACTGGCCGACCTGGGGACGCGAGGCCGTGGTGGATCACCTGAAGAGCCAGCGCGACCTCTACAAGTACATCCACGACCAGACCCTGCGGCTGGCGAATCACGGACGCACGCCGCGGGAGATCGCCGAGGAGATCCGACTGCCGGACTCGCTCGCGAAGCGATTCGCGAATCGCGACTACTACGGCACGGTTCGCCACAACGCGAAGGCCGTCTACCAGCACTACTTCGGCTGGTTCGACGGCAACCCGGCCAACCTGGACCCGCTGCCTCCCGAGGCGGCCGCACCGCGCTACGTGGAGTTCATGGGCGGTGCCGACCAGCTGCTCGAGAACGCGCGGCGCTCCTACGACGCGGGCGAGTATCGCTTCGTCGCCATGGTGCTGAACCACCTGGTCTTCGCCGAGCCCGAGAACGAGGCGGCCCGGGAGCTGCTCGCCGACACCTACGACCAGTTGGGCTATCGGGCCGAGTCCGGTCCCTGGCGGGACTTCTACCTCTCCGGCGCCAAGGAGCTGCGGGAAGGCGCCATCGGGCTGCCCTTCCGCGCGACGGGCACCAGCGACATCGCGTCGGCCATGCCGAGCAGCCTCTTCTTCGATGCGCTGGCGGTACGACTGAACGGAGAGGAAGCGGAAGGAGAGGACGTCGTCCTCAACTTCGCGTTCAGCGACCTGGGCGAGAACCACGTGGTCTGGATCGAGAACGCGGTCCTCCACCACGAGGAGGCGCCCGCTCGCGAGGACGCGGACGCCACGGTCCGGCTTCCCCGCGCGACCTGGGACCGCGTGGTGGTGGGCGAGCAGAGCCTGCGCGGAGCGATCCTGGCCGGCGACATCGACGTGGACGGGAACCCCCTCGCCCTGATCGGGTTCTTTGCGTTGCTCGATCGCTTCGAGCCCGACTTCGAGATCGTGCGACCCTGACGCGCTCGGCCCCCTGCGCTAGAACCCCGATGCTTCCCGAGCAGGCGAAGCGGTCGATCGGCACCAAAGAAGAAGAAAGAGGAAAAGGGGAACACCTTGTCTCGTCTCCTGCGCGTCGCGCGCGTCGCCGTCCCGATGGCGGTCGTGGTCCTGGCCCTCGCGGGCTGCCAGTCCCTCGGGCTCTCGGGGAACGGAGACGGCACGCCCGACGGCCCGCCCGCGTCCGGGCCCCTCTCGACCATCCTCGATCGGGGCGAGCTGCGGGTCGCGGTCTCCGGGGATCTCCCCCCGCTCAACATGAAGAGCAAGAGCGGCGAGCTGGTGGGGCTCGAGGTCGACATCGTGACCGCGCTCGCGCACGCCATGGGGCTCGAGGTGGCGCTCGTCGAGATCCCCTTCCCGGAGCTGCTTCCGACCCTGCTGGCGGGCGACGTCGACCTGGTGATCTCCGGCATGACGATGACTCCGGAGCGCAACGCACACGTGGCCTTCGTCGGCCCCTACTTCATCTCGGGCACCTCGGTGCTCACCAAGGACCCCGACATCGCCTCCGAGCAGGAGCCGAGCGCCCTCGACGTGGAGGGGCGGCGCTTCGCGGCCCTGGCGGGCTCGACCAGTGCGAGCTTCGTGCGGGACGTGATGCCCAGCACCGAGCTGGTCGAGACCCAGAACTACGACGACGCGGTGCAGAAGGTCATCGCCGGCGAGATCGACGGGATGGTCGCCGACTTCCAGATCTGCATCCTCTCGACCTGGCGCCACCCGGATGCGGGACTGATGGCGGTGCGCACGCCCTTCACCGTGGAGCCCCTCGGCATCGCGCTGCCGCCGGACGCACCGTTGCTGATGAACCTCGTCTCCAACTACCTGAACACGCTGGAGGACACGGGGCTGCTCGCCCAGCTGAAGGCGAAGTGGCTCTCCGACGGGGCCTGGCTGTCCGAGCTGCCCTGAGCTGCGAATGAGAACCCCCTTCGTCGTCTGCGTCGCGCTGTGCTGCGGGCTCGCCCTCGCCCTCTCGGGCTGTGCGAGCGGGCCCAAGAAGAAGAAGCGCACGGTCCTGATGACCGAGTACGACGATGCCCGCGTGGGCAAGCAGGCGTCGGTCAGCGTCGCCGCGCAGATGGGCGTGCTCGACGATCCCGAGCTCAACGCCTACGTGACGGAGATCGGTCGCAAGCTGCTGCGCGGCCTGCCGCGGCGTTCCTTCCAGTACCAGTTCGCGGTGGTCGACCAGGAGGAGCCGAACGCCTTCGCACTCCCGGGCGGGTACATCTTCATCTCGCGCGGGCTGCTGGCCCTGGCCAACAACGAGGACGAGCTGGCCTGCGTGATCGGGCACGAAATCACGCACGTCCACCACCGCCACTCGGCGGCCCAGCAGCAGCTCTCGAAGCGGGGCCTGGCCATGCCCTGGATCAAGGCCGGCAAGATGGCCGCCTACGGCCGGGACATGGAGCGCGACGCCGACAAGGGCGGGCAGATCCTGTGCGCCGCAGCGGGCTACGACCCGATGGGCATGTCGACCTTCCTGGAGAGTCTGGCCCAGACCGAGCGCTTCCGGCTCGGCTTCTCCCGCAACCCCGGCTGGCTGGACAGCCACCCGGGCTCCAACGAGCGGGCGGCCGTGAATGCGGTGCGCGCCCAGGAGATCCGCTGGCGCCGTGACCCTCTGCTGGGGGACACCCAGGAGTCGCTCTACAAGAAGATCGAGGGGCTGCCGTGGGGCCAGCGCCCGCAAGGCGGCGTCTTCCAGGGGGACGTCTTCCTGCACCCCGATCTCGACTTCTACATGCGCTTCCCGCACGGTTGGTACACCCAGAACACGAACTCGGCGGTCGGTGCCCAGGAGCCCACCGGTCGGGCCATCGTCTTCCTGACCGCCGACGCGCCCCCGGGCGACCCCAAGCAGATCGCCGAGACCTGGGCGGAGAAGACCAAGCAGACCCAGTCGATCGACGTTCGCGACTCGAGACCCGTGAAGGTCGGGCACATCGACGCCTGGCGCATGAAGGTGAACGCGCGCATGGGGGGGCCGCTGGTCGCCTCGATGGTGACCTTCATTCCCTATGCGGGTGCGACCTGGCGAGTGACCTCGATGAGCCTGGCCATGGACGAGGACAAGTACATGGGGCGCACGCTGGTGACGGCGCGCAGCTTCCGTCCGCTCACCGACGAGGAGCGCAACTCGCTCAGCGAGTCTTCGCTGCACATCACCCGGGCCCAGCCGGGCGAGAGCCTCGAGCGACTCAACCAGCGTACCGGCAACGCCTGGGACGTGCGCGCCACGGCGCTCTACAACGGCGTCTTCATCGATCACCGCTTCCAGGGGGGCGAGCGGGTGAAGACCGTCGACGTGAAGCCCTACGTGCCACCCCCCAAGGCCGCGCCGAACACCGCGCCGGCGCCGGGACCCGGGGCCACCGCGCCCTCCGGCGGCTCCTGAGTCCAGAAGAGCCCCAGGGCTGGCGGTAGGAGGAGGACCCGATGGAGAAGCTCGTCTACCTGCTCACCCACGAAGGGGACGCGCCTGGCCCGGAGCTGCGCGCGGGGCTGGTGGAGCATGCCGTTCCGGCTCTACGCGCGGCGAGCGCGTCGCAGATCTCCGTGAACGTCGACGACGAGCACACCGCCGTCGGCGACGCCGTGGCGATCCGTCGCTCGAGCCCGCCCATCCGGGCCATGGTCTCCTTCTGGCTGCAGAACTCGGACGACCGCGAGGGCTGCGAGGAGGCCCTGGCTCCCCACGCCCGGGAGCTCTCGGGCTACCTGGTGGTCGAGTCGCGCCCGCTGGTCCACGAGCCTCCTCGGGGCGCCCGTGCCCCGGGTGCGAACCTCGTGACCTGCATCTCTCGCAAGCCGGGCCTCTCGGACGAGGAGTTCATCTGGCGCTGGAACGTCGAGCACCGCAAGGTGGCGGTCGAGACGCAGTCGACCTTCGCGTACGTTCGCAATGCGGTGGTGCGTCGCCTGACCGACGCGGGTGGTGACTGGGAAGGCATCGTCGAGGAGAGCTTTCCCATCGAGGCCCTGAGCGACCCGCAGGTGTGGTACGCGTGCGACGATGCCGAGGAGTACCAGCGGAGGCTGGCGCGGATGATGGAGAGCGTGACGGCGTTCCTCGACCTGAGCGTGCTCGAGTCGACACCCATGTCGGAGTACTGGCAGGGCTAGCCCCCGAGCGGCCGTCGAAGAAAGCGTCCGGGGTCCGCGGACACCCTGCTAGCGTTCGGGCATGGAGCTCTCGGGTCGGGTCGCGGTGGTGACGGGGGCGGCGAGCGGCATCGGGCGGGCGACGGCGCTGGCCCTGGCGGCGGCCGGATGCCGTGGCGTGGTGCTGGCCGACCTCCACTCCTGCGAGGAGACGGCGTCGGGGGTGAAGGCGCACCGGGCCGAGCCGCTCTTCGTGGAGACCGACGTCGGAGACCTGGACTCGCTCCGTACCCTCTTCGCGCGATGCGAGGAGGTCTTCGGCCGGCTCGACGTGCTGCACAACAACGCCGGGTTGGGGGAGGGCGCCGGGGTCTGGCCGGAGGTCGCGCCCGAACGATGTGCGGCGATCGTCGACGTGAACCTTCGCGGCGTCGTGCTCGGCACGCAGCTCGCCCTGGAGCCGATGCGGCGCAGCGGGGGCGGCGCCATCGTGCATACGGCGTCCGGGGCGGCCACGGTGCCGCTGCCCCCCCAGGCCGTGTACGCGGCCACCAAGGCCGGGGTCGCGCACTTCACCCGCTCCTGTGCGCCCCTCGCGGAGAGCCACGGGGTTCGGGTCAACTGCGTGTGTCCAGGCCTGGTGGACACCCCGATGGTTCTCGAGACCGGCGGCGGTCAGCCGGCGGAGTGGCTCCGGCCCTTCCACGACGCGGTGACCCTGTTGCGGCCCGAAGAGGTCGCCGAAGCCGTGATCGCTCTCGTCCGCGACGAGTCGCAGGTGGCCGCCGTCGTCAACGTCGAGAACGCACCGGCGGCCTCGTGAGCGCGCCCGCCGGGAGCTCCGACCGCGTCCGCTTCGACTTCCGCGACAGCCGCGTGCTGGTCACCGGAGGCTCGAACGGCATCGGGCTCGGGATCGCGCGCGCCTTCGCTTCCGCAGGCGCGAGGGTCTCCATCACGGGGACCCGGGCCTCCGCCTCGGACTACGACCATGACCTGTCACCCTTCGAGTACCACGGCGTCGACATGCGCGAGTCGGCGGCGCTCGACGAGCTCGCGGCCTCCTTTGATTCACTCGACGTGCTGGTCAACAACGCCGGCGCGAACCTGGTGGTGCGGGACGAGTGGCAGCCCGAGGTCTTCGAGGAGGCGGTTCGCATCAATCTCTTCGGGGCCTTCCGGCTGGCGGTGCGCCTCAAGCCCCGCCTGACGGCGAGCGCGCTCGAGGGCGGCGGCAGCGTGCTCAACGTCGCCAGCATGTCGGCCTTCGTGGCCGTCCCCCTGGTTCCCGGTTACGGCGCCGCGAAGGCCGCCATCGTGCAGATGACGAAGAACCTGGGCGTGGCCTGGGCCCAGGAGGGCGTGCGCGTGAATGCCGTCGCGCCCGGAATCGTCGAGAGCAACATGACCGCCGTCATGAAGGGCGTGGAGGCGCTCGAAGGTCCCGAGATCGCGCGTACCCCCATGGGTCGATGGGGGACCCCGGAAGACATCGCGCCCGCCATGCTCTTCCTCGCCAGTCCGGCGGCCCGCTTCGTAACGGGCCAGACCCTGTGCGTCGACGGGGGCTATTCGGCGGCCTGACGGCGGGTCGGGAGCGGGGCCGGAAGCCGGTCGGGTGCAGGCCCCCGGTTGCACTGCAGCCACGCGGATGCGCGGCGCCAGCGGTCCCGGAGGCTGCGGGGCGACCAGGCGCGCTCTCGCGGCCCGGCACGCGGCCTGCATCGGCTCCCGGTATTCAGTTGGCGGATCGCCAGGAGGCGCATATGGGTCGGGAGCTTCGCATGTCCATGGGACCGGGTCAGGACGACAGCTTGCGGGACGAGCTCGGAGAAGAGCCGGAGTCCGGCGAGCTCGATGGGCGCGAGTACGAGGACGACTTCATCCCGCGGCGCGACACGGCCCTGCGGATCGCACTCACCGTGCTCTTCGTGATCGTGGCCAGCGTCGTCGAGACACTGCTGGGGTTGATCGTCTTCTTCGAGCTGGTCGCGTCTCTCGTCACGCAGCGGCCGCCGAGCGAGCGGGTTCGGGAGCTCGCGAACCGCATCGTGTCCTACTACTACAGGATCGGGCGCTATCTCACCTACAACGAGTCGCGGGTCCCGTTCCCCTTCGACGAGTTCCCCGCCCCCGTCGAGGGCGACGCCTTCCGGCCCGGCGCATCGGAGTCGAAGGCGCTGGGGCTGGAGGGCGCCGGAGAAGGCGTCCGAGCCGACGAACGCGAGAGCGACTGAGAGCCGGGTCAGCTCCCTTCCAGTCGGTAGACCCGCGCCGCGGTGTCGTGGAAGAGTGCGGCCTTGTCGGCGTCCGAGAAGTCGGCGACCAGTCGCTTGAAGCTGTTCCAGAGGACCGCGTAGGAGCAGGACACGCGGTCGACCGGGAAGTTGCTCTCGAACATGCAGCGCTGGGGCGAGAAGCAGTCGATGGTGTGGAGATAGAAGTCCCGGGTGGCGTCGGCGAGCTCCCCGGAGCTCGGGGGGCGATCCCGTTCGTGCCAGCCGAAGCCGTTCACGGGCATGGCGAGGCCGCCGAGCTTGGCGACCACGTTCGGTCGCTCGGCCAGGGCCGAGACGGCGCTGCGCCACACCTGCCGAACCTCGTCGCGCTTCGTGGCCCACTCGCCCAGCCCCAGCGGGCCGCCGAAATGGTCGAGCACGATGGTCACCTCCGGGAAGGCATCCGCCAGGTCGGCCAGCTCCTCGATCTGCGTGTGGTAGAGCCAGGCGTCGAAGCTGAGCGAGAGCTCGCGCAGCTGCGCGAAGCCGCGGCGGAAGCTCGCGTCTCCGAGCAGGCCGGGAGCGGGACCCGTGTGCGAGCGGTGCGCCTGGCCCAGCGGGTCGACGGCGCTCACGTGCCGGATGCCCACGAAGCGCTCGGGGCTGGCGGCGCGGTGGGCGTCGAGGACCTCGCGCACGGACTCGCCGACCCCGAGGTCGGCGCGCGAGACGATCGCCGCCGCCACGCGGGTCGTGTCCTTCGCGGTGCCCGCCGCGATGGGCTCGACGAATTCGGTCTCGCCCACGTAGCGCATCGGCTCGGGGCCGAGATCGCGGTAGCCGGTGGCGCACTCCACGAAGACCGTCGAAACCACGCGGTGCCCGCTGCCGGTGTCCGCCAGCAGCTCCGGCAGCAGGTAAGGCTCCGGCTCGGACCAGAGGTGGTGGTGGGCGTCGCAGATCCGGAGCTCCGGCTCCAGGATCTCCTCCTGGACCTGATCGAGCCAAGCGTCGTCGCCGATCTTCCGTCCCGCCACCTTCGGGCTACATGAAGCGCTGCATCAGCTTGGCGAGACGCTCGCTGTAGGGCGGGTACATGATCTTCGGGTCGAAGCGGGTGCCCCGGGTCAGGACCGCCTTGCGGTGGCTGAAGGTCTCGAAGGTGTGGCGCCCGTGGTAGGCGCCCATGCCGCTCGGCCCGACCCCGCCGAAGGGCATGCGCGCGTCCATGATCTGCATCAGGGTGCCGTTCACGCAGGCGCCTCCCGAGCTGGTGCGCTCGAGGACGTCCTCTTCGACCGACTCGTCGTCGGTGAACAGGTAGAGGGCGAGGGGCTTGTCGCGGTCGTTCACGAAGGCCACGGCCTCGTCGATGCTCTTCACGCTCAAGACCGGCAGGATGGGACCGAAGATCTCCTCGCGCATGATCGCCGAGTCCGGTGAGACCTGCCGCAGTACCGTCGGGGCGATGTACTTGTCCTCCGGGTCGAGCTCGCCCCCGAAGGCCGGGACGCCGTCCTGGAGCAGGCCGCTCAGGCGCTCGTGGTGCCGGTGGTTGACGATGCGCGCGTAGTCGGGTGTCGCCTTGGGGTCGTCGCCGTAGAACTCGCGGGCGCTCTTCTCGAGCGCCTCGACGAGGGCCTCCTCCTTCGACTCGTGGACCAGCACGTAGTCGGGGGCGATGCAGGTCTGGCCGCAGTTGATGAACTTGCCCCAGGCGATGCGCCGCGCGGCGACCTCGATGTCCGCATCCTCGTGCACGATGCAGGGGCTCTTGCCGCCCAGCTCGAGAGTCACGGGGGTGAGGTGTCGGGCGGCGGCCTCCATCACCACCTGCGCGACGCGGCCGTTCCCCGTGTAGAAGATGTGGTCGAAGCGCTGCTCCAGGAGCGTGGTGGTCTCTTCGACGCCTCCCTCCACCAGGGTGATGGCTTCGGGGTCCATGTACTCGGGGATGCGGCGCGCGAGCGCGGCCGAGGTATGCGGAACGACCTCCGAGGGCTTCAGGACCACCGCGTTGCCGGCCGCGATGGCGCCGGCGAGGGGCGAGAGCAGCAGGCCGATGGGATAGTTCCAGGGGGAGATCACCAGGACGACGCCCAGCGGCTCGCGGATGACGCGCCCGCGACCCATCAGCGGCAGACCGCCCACGCGTTCGGGGCGGGTCCACTTCTGCAGGTTCTTGATGGCGGTCTTGGCCTCCGTGAGTCCCTGACCCACGTCGCTCGCGTAGGCTTCGAAGGTCGGCTTGCCGAAGTCCGCGTGCAGGGCGTCGATGAACTCCTGCTTGTGGTCCTCGTGCATCTTGACGAGCTGCTCGAGCTGCTGCTTGCGCCAGGCCAGCGGGCGGGTGCGACCGGAGTCGAAGGCGGCGCGCAAGCGCGCGACGGCGGCGGGGATCGACTCGAGGTCGGTGTGGGGCTCCGGAAGGATCTCGGCTGCGCTCATCGAAGGCTCTCCTGGTATTCGGGCCGCGCCCTGTCGGGGCCGCGGCGCGGGTCAGGCTAGCCCATAGAAGGCGCGCGCGTTTGCGCCGAAGATGCCTGCGCGCTGCTCGTCGGGCAGACCCGCCAGCAGCTCGCGGCATGCGGCGTGCCAGGCCGCATATCCTCCGGCAGGCTCCACGACCGGCCAGTCGCTGCCCCAGAGCAGCCGATCGCTCCCGAAGGCTTCGAGCAGGCGCTCGACCCAGGGGCGCAGCCTGTCGGGCGTCCACGCGGTACCGGCTTCGCTGGCGAGGCCCGAGAGCTTGCAGCGGGCGGAGCTCTCGTCGGCGATGCGCGCGAGGTCGCGGGCCCAGGGCTCGCGCTCTCCGGCTGCGATCGCCGGCTTGGCGCCGTGGTCGACCACGCAGCGCAGCTCGGGGTGTCGGCCGAGCAGCTGCCGGAGCCCGGCCAGGTGGACGGGCCGGACCAGGGCGTCGAAGCGCAGCTCGCGCTCGACGAGCATCTCGAAGACCCGCCGGCGGGAATCGCCGAGCATCCAGTCGGGGTCGGGAAGGTCCTGGATCATGGGCCGCACGCCGACGCCCTTGGGATGCCGGGCGATCTCGTCGAGACCCGCCTCGACCTCGTCGGGCGGCCCGTCGAAGTCCACCCAGCCGACGACCCCCGCCACGAAGGGCGTCGCGTCCGCGATCCCGAGCAGGAAGCGGGTCTCGGCGAAGGTCGCAGCGGCCTGCACGAGGACGGTGGCGTCGATCGCGTGTGCGCGCAGCAGGGGCTCGAGGTCTTCGGGCGAGAAGTCTCGGTACAGCCCCTCGAGCTCGGGGCCCAGCCAGTCGTAGTCGCCCCGCGACAGGGTCCAGAAGTGCTGATGGGCGTCGATGCAGCGCGGGGCGCTCACGGCGCAGGGATCCGGGCGGCTACCAGGAGCGCAGCTCCGGCAGCACCTCCTCCGAGAAGAGCCGCAGGCTCTGCTCGGCCAGCTCGAAGGGCATGCCTCCGTACTTCGAGATCAGGATCACCCCGAAGTCGCCGATCAGCTCCCGCCGGTCGCGCAGCTTCTCGAGGATCTGATCGGGGGTGCCGAAGGTCTGCACGCTGCAGTAGGTCTGGGCGGCGGTCTCCACCCCGACGGCGGCGAAGAGCTCGGCGGCCGACGCGTAGTACTCGTAGCCCTTCGCCTTCTGGAAGTGATCGCTCATCAGCTCGTAGTGCCGCGCGATGGTGAGGAAGTAGTTCGACATGTGCTCCATGGCGATCTCCTCCGCGCGGGCGGCGTCGTGGTGGCAGAACATCAGGTCGCCGGTCATGGGCGCCAGCGGCTCCTGGCCGTGGGCCTCGCGGAAGGTCTTCTGGTAGGTGGCGAGCGGACCGTCCTTGTAGATCTCCCAGGGCTGCTGGGAGAAGGTCATGAGCCGGGCACCGAGCTTCGCCGCCTGCTCCACGGATTCGGGCGAGAGCCCCACCGCGTAGAGGCGGTCGCGGAAGCCGGCGCGCGGGCGCGGCCGGATCTCCGTGCGGATCTGGGGATAGTAGGGGCCGTCGCCTTCGATGAAGCCGGTGTCGAGGGCGTCCACGATCATGCGGGTCGCCTCGTCGAAGCGATCGCGAGAGCTGTCCATGTCGATGCCGAAGTGCTCGTACTCGTGGCGGGAGAGGCCGCGTCCCAGTCCGAGAATCGCCCGACCCTCCGACAGATGGTCGAGCAGGACGATCTTCTCGACGACGCGCAAGGGATCGTTCCAGGGAACGATCACCGCGCCCGTGCCGAGTCGGATGCGACTCGTTCGTCCCGCGATGTAGCTGAGCACCTGGAGGTTGTCGGGGCAGGACGAGTAGTCGGTGAAGTGGTGCTCCGGGGGCCAGACCGAGTCGTAGCCGAGCTCCTCGGCCAGAAGCGCCAGGCGGATCTCGTCGCCGACCATGTCGGCGTCGTCGACCCGGCCCATGAAGTTCTGGAAGATGAGGAGGACTCCGACGTGCATGGCAGCTCCCGGGCGGGTGGGTTCAGGCGCGGGTCGGCGCTTCGGGCTGGCTGCCGACCGTCGTGGGCGACT
>JANQSB010000549.1 GCA_028284295.1 Myxococcota bacterium
GAAAGCGCCCATGGCCGGGAAAGTCGCCGACAGCCGTGCAGTCGGAAGAGCAGCACCATGGCAGCCTCGAGGACGAATCGTGCAAGAACCGTGCACCGACTGGCGCGAGTTCCAGTCGCGCCTCGGGTGCAGCGAGACTCGTTTCGGGTAGCCAACTGGCTGTCATGCGTCCGTGTCGATCAGCCATCTCGTTCGAGCTGCACGGCGCAGAGCAGCCGTCCTGAACGAGGCGCCGGGACGCGGGCCCGACGCGCTGCGGTTCCACAGCAGTCGGGCGGTCTGGCCTAGCTCGGGCAGCGACCGGAGCGGCGCCAGCCCGCAAGGCCAGCGCAGCCCAGCCCCAGGAGGACCGCGGTACCGGGCTCGGGAACCGCCACGACGATTCCGCTTGCCGAGAACCCGATGCTCGAGGCGGGATCCCCGAACTCGTCGAGGAGCTGCAGGGTCAGGTTCACGGTGAAGGAGCTCTGCTCGAACGCATCGAGAGGCGGCAGTGAGAGCGGAATGGCGCCCGAGTCGAAGACCGCCCCATCCTCGTCGGTCAGTCCGAGTGAGATGGCGCCAGAGATGCTGTCGATGAAGAAGCCGTCGGGAGGTGAGGGCTGGGGCGACGCCGAGAGCTCGGAGTACGCCGCACCGGAGGAGTAGACGTCGAACCCCGTTCCGGGCTGCCCGTTGACCACCGTGACGTCACTCTGGAACACGCCGGGCGCCGAGCTGAAGGCAACGCCACCGAGCAGGAGATCGAAGCCGTAGCCCAGGTCGAAGTAGCTCCCCAGCTCGTCCGTGACACCGAAGAAGTCCTGGCAGGCCGGGTCCGCGCAGTCACTGTGTATGAAGGACCCGGAAGCCAGGTCACCCACCTGGACACCGAATCCGATCGAGTCGGTGACCTCGGTGAACTGGACGACGAACTCGCTCGAGAGGGCGTCTGCAGGACTCGCGAGCAGCGAGCCGAGCGCGCAGGCCAGCAGGAAGATCCGCATCGTCAGCACCTCCGGGCAGCTTCTCCCGTGCAGGTTGCCTCGATCGGAATCATCTGCCCGGGGGGGTCGTGGTCTGGGTCGGCGGAGGCAATCATACACCGCAGGGAGTAGGCCGCACGGCACTCCGGCTCGATTGCGGATGTCCCAGAGCTCGAAGCCGAACGAGCTGACACCGCCCCGACACTGGAGCAGGAGCTCACCCGTGCATGGTGAGGCCCCCGGAAACGCTGATCACCTGGCCGGTGATGAACGCGGCGTCGTCGGAGAGCAGGAAGGCGATGAGTCCCGGGTAGTCCTCGGGCTGGCCCAGGCGTCGCATGGGGATCGCCTTCTCGAGGGCCTTCGCCAGGCGTCCGGTGTCCTCGATGGCCGCGAGCAGCGGCGTGTCGGTGGGTCCCGGGCAGACGCAGTTCAGTGTGATGCCCGTGCTCGCCAGCTCGCGCGCCACGGACTTGCTGAACGCGATGACGCCGCCCTTGCAGGCCGCGTAGACGGACTCGCCCGACGACCCGACCCGGCCGGCGTCCGAGGCGATGCTGACCACCCGACCCCGGCCCTCGTCCCGCATGCGCGCGAGCACGGCCCGGGTCACGACCAGGGGCCCGATCAGGTTGATGGAGACGACCTTCTCCCAGAAGGCCGGATCGGTGTCGAGGAAGGGCCGCGCCCGGTCCCAGCCGGCGTTGTTGACCAGGCCTCTCGGGGCGCCTGCCTCGCGCTCGAAGTCGCCGAGCGCGGCCTCGACGGCGTCTGCGTCCCGGATGTCGACCGCCCAGGCGAACGCGCTTCCCCCCGCTTCGCGGATCTCCTCGGCGGCCCGAGCGGCTCCGTCTCCGTCGAGGTCCAGGATGCCGACCCGGGCGCCTTCTTCGGCGAGCCTCCCCGCGGTCGCGCGGCCGATGCCGCTGGCGGCGCCCGTGACGACGACCGCAGCGCCTTCCAGCCCCCGGGTCAGAGTGCCGCCTCGAAGGCGTCGGGCTCGGTGATGGGCAGAGAGCAGGTCGTTCCGCGGCACACCCAGGCGGTCGGGACGCCGTCCTTCGGCTCGCGACCCTCGAGCCAGGACGCGGCCACCACGGGAGGTCTCGTTCCCGGCTCGACGTGGACCACCATGTCCTCGGGTGCCAGCGTGGCCCGCGCCTTCGCGAGCAGGTCCCGGGTGGCCGGCTCGCTCGCATCGCCGACGACGACCGCCACGGACAGGCCCGCCTCGGAGAGCGCGGCGGCGCGCAGCAGGGTGGGGAAGGCGTGCGGCGCCCGCTCCAGCACGAACGCGTGGGTCTCGAGCACGGCGCGCGCCACGCGTCCGAGCTCGGCCTCTTCCGACAGCTCCGCCAGCTGCAGCAGTCCCAGCAGCGCGTGACCCGCGGCGTGGGGCGTGGCGCCGTCGCTGTCCGAACGCGGACGGTGCACCAGCTTCTCGCCGTCGTTCGGCGTGAGGAAGAGGTCGGCGGCATCCGGGTCGAAGAAGCGCCGCGCGATGGTCCGGCCCAGCTCCATGGCGCGCTCGAGCCACGGGTCTCCCGCGCCGGCGCGGTACAGCTCGAGGCAGGCCTGGACCATCGCGGCGTGGTCGTCGAGGAATGCCGGGACATGGGTCCGGTCCTCGGCGAAGACCCGCAGCAGCTGGCCGTCGGGGCTGCGCATCGTCCCGAGCACGAACTCGGCGGCCGTGACGGCGTCCGCGAGCACGTCGCCGTCGTCCAGGACCGTCGCCACACGCGCCAGCCCGGAGATCACGTAGCCGTTCCACGCGGCGACCCGCTTCTCGTCGGTGGCCGGAGGGATCCGCTCGCTGCGGGCCGCGCGCAAGGTCTCGCGCTCGCTCGCGAAGTCGCTGCGCGGGCGCCGGGCCCGGTCGATCAGATGGGTGGTCCCGCCTTCGAAGTTTCCGGACTCGTCGACCCCGTAGGCGTCCAGGAAGGCCGGGGCCAGATCGCCCAGGACGGCCGTGACCTCCAACGGCTTCCAGACGTAGAATCGACCCTCTTCACCTTCGCTGTCGGCATCCTGGCTGGCGAAGAACGCGCCTTCGGGACCGCGCATCTCGCGGCGTAGCCACTCGATGGTCTCGCGCATCGGCCAGATCATCTCGTCGTCGCCGGTGCGCCGATACAGCTCGGCGTACACCTGCAGCAGCAGTCCGTTGTCGTAGAGCATCTTCTCGAAGTGCGGGATGGCCCAGACGCCGTCGACGCAGTAGCGATGGAAGCCGCCGCCCAGGTGGTCGTAGAGACCGCGGCGGGACATCTCGTGCGCGGAGAAGACGACGTGTCCGAGCAGCGACGCGCGCTGGGCCTCCGGTGCGTGCAGGCTTGCCGCGAGCAGCAGCTCGAGGTTCGTCGGTGTGGGAAACTTCGGCCCGCCCCCGAAGCCGCCGTTCTTCGCATCGGCGCCCTGCATCAGCTGTCGGGTGCCGGAGAGCAGGGTGGCGACGCCGGGCGCTCCGCTCGCCTCGCCCTCGGGCCGCGCCTCGAGCGCCTCGAGGATCTGGGCTGCACTCTCCTCGATCTCGCCGCGCCGCTTGACCCAGGCTTCGTTCACGGCCGCCAGGATCTGCCGAAAGGTCGGGCCCGGTCCACGGGGCTCGAGAGGGTAGTAGGTGCCTGCGTAGAAGGGCCGTCCGTCGGGGGTGCAGAAGACGGTCAGCGGCCAGCCGCCGTGACCGGTCAGGCGGACGACGGTGTCCATGTAGATCTGGTCGACGTCCGGACGCTCCTCGCGGTCGACCTTCACGTTCACGAACTGCTCGTTCATGATGGCGGCGGACTCGTCGTGCTCGAACGACTCGTGCGCCATCACGTGGCACCAGTGGCAGGCGCTGTAGCCGATCGACACGAGCAGCGGCTTGTCTTCGCGACGAGCGCGCTCGAAGGCCTCGTCGCCCCAGGGATACCAGTCCACCGGGTTGTGCATGTGCTGCCGGAGGTAGGCGCTGGTCTCGCCGGCGAGGCGGTTGGTCCGGGCCGGCGCGGAGGCGGGGGTTGGGTTCTCGGAGGAGTCGGGGTCAGCCATCGGCTCGCCGGAGCGTACACCAGATGCCCCAGGCGGCTTCTGCCGCGACGCCCGTCCAGGCTCCGGGCAGGGCCTTCGCGACGTCTTCGGGCGACAGGTGGATCGGGGTCCGATCACCGAGCGAGTTGACCCACACCAGCACGCCCGCCGGTGCCAACGCGCGGTCCATCTCCTGGGGGAAGAGCAGGGCGTTCACCAGCACGAGCGCGTCGGCGCCGCCGTCGGACAGCGGGAGTCGGGCCGCATCCGCCTGGACGCGCAAGCCGGGCTCTTCCGGTGCGTGACGCAGCATCTCCCGCGACAGGTCCAGCGCGACGACCCGGGGCCAGGTGGCCGCCAGGTCCGGCGTGCTGGATCCCGTCCCCGAGCCGATCTCCACGCAGACGCCGCCCCTCGGCGGCGTGCCGTCCCGCACCTCGCCGCGCGCCAGGGCGTCCCGCAGCACGCTTCGCCGCTCCTCGGTCGCCCTCTCGCTCCATTGCGGGGCCATGGTGTCGAACAGCTCGCCGACCTTCCTCGCGCGCTCGCGCGTCCAGCCGTCCGGCTCGAAGGCGACCTGGCGGGTCACCTTGCGCATGGGATGGTCCGGGCCCGCGAGCTCCGGTCGGTCGGGGGGCGCCGGCACCACCGTGGGCAGTCGTCGGATGGCTTCGCGCACGCCCTAAAGGGTACCCTGCGCGCGCCATGCTGGACGTCGTCCTCAAGCCCGGTCGGGACAAGGCGCTGCGCCGGCGGCACCCGTGGGTCCTGTCCGGCGCCGTGGCGGAGCTGCGCGGCGAGGCCGACGCACGGCCGGGCCAGCTGGCCCGGGTGCTCGCGGCGGGTGGCGAGGTCGTCGGCTGGGGCGACTTCTCTCCGCACTCCCAGATCCGTGTGCGACTGCTCTGCTTCGGGCCCGAGGAGCCTGCGCCGGGGCTGGTCGCCGAGCGGGTGGCCGCCGCGGTGGCGCGCCGCGAAGCCGACCCCCTGCTGGCCGGGACCGACGCCGTGAGACTGGTGAACGCCGAAGGCGACGGGTTGCCCGGGCTCGTCGTCGACCGCTACGGCGACGTCGTGGTCGTTCGCCTGTCCTCCGCGGCCATGGCTTCGCGTCGCGCGCTTCTCTGCGAGGTCCTCTGCTCCGCGACGGGGGCCGCCACGGGCTTCGAGCGCAGCGACCCGACCGCCGCGCGGAGGGAGGGTCTGGCGCACCGAGAGGGGCCCTTGTGGGGAGGCCCACCGGAGGTCCCGGTGCCCATCTGCGAACGCGGCCGGCGCTATGGAGTCGACGTCGGCAGCGGCCAGAAGACGGGCTTCTACCTCGACCAGCGCGATGCGCGCGACCGCGTGGAGGCGCTGGCCGAGGGGCGCCGCGTACTCGACCTGTTCAG
>JANQSB010000562.1 GCA_028284295.1 Myxococcota bacterium
GACTCCAGGTTCCGGGACCGGGTCGGCCGGCTCGTGTGTCAGCTCAGTCGGGCGACCGCGTCCCGGCAGCGCCGGGCGTCCGCTTCGATGGCGTCCAGGGAGGCGAGCCAGGACGCGTCGTCCTCGAGGTCGACGTCGAGGGCCCGACGCGCGACTTCCTCCGCGGTGTCGCTCCCGGTGAGGCGGAGCAGCTCCTCGTAGCGGCCGAGGAAGTCCGCACCCTCCCGCTTGGCGCGCTCGAAGATCCCCAGGCTGAAGAGGTATCCGAAGGTGTAGGGGAAGTTGTAGAACGAGATGCTCGTGATGTAGAAGTGCAGCTTCGAGGCCCAGAACCAGGGGTCGAGCTCGCCCTCCGCCAGCGCGTCGCCGTAGCAGGCCTGCTGCGCGGCGATCATCAGCTCCTGCAGGCGGGTCACCGAGAGCTCGCCGGCGGCGCGTTCCTCGTACAGAGCCTTCTCGAAGTGGAAGCGCATGGGGATGTTGAGGAGGAACGCGGCGGCGTCCTGCATCCGCGCGTCGAGGATCAGGGCGCGCTGCTCGGGGGGCGTCGACGTGTCGTCCAGCACGGCGTCGATCACGAGCTGCTCGGCGAAGGTGGAAGCGGTCTCCGCCAGGGTCATGGGGTAGCGCCGCGCCCACGGGCGCATCCCCTTCATGACGCGTCCGTGGAAGGCGTGTCCCAGCTCGTGGGCCAGGGTCGACAGGTCGCCGAGGGTCTCGTTGTAGGTGATGAAGACCCGCGACTCGTCGATCCAGGACGAGGTCGAGCAGAAGCCACCCGGCCGCTTGCCGGGGCGGGGACTCCAGTCGATCCAGCGGTGCTCGAAGGCCTCGTGGGCGAAGTCGGCCAGGGCGGGGTAGAAGCGTGCGAAGGCCTCGCGGACCCGTTCGCGCGCCTGCGGCCAGGGGATGCGCTCGTGGCTGGACACGGGCAGGGGCGCCATCAGGTCCTGGAAGCCGAGGCGCGCCTTGCCCAGCACCGAGGCCTTCTCGACCAGGTATCGCCGAGCGACTCCGGCGCGCGCGTCGACGCAGCCCAGCAGGGTGTCGAGGGTCTTCTGTCCGATGCCGGCGTCGAAGAGTGCGGGCTCGAGGAAGTGCCCGCAGCCGCGTCGCTCGTAGAGCTCGAGGCGGGTGCCCGCGATGGCGTTGAGACAGGCGGCCAGCACGTCGCCCACCGACTCCCAGGCGCGGTTCGAGCCCTCGAGCGCGGCCTTCCGCAGCGCGGCGTCCGGGCTCTCGAGCAGGCTGCGGGTCACGGCCACCGGTGTTCGCTCGGGCGCCTTGCCCGGGCGCTCGAGGTCGAACTCGAGCCGGCCGGAGATCTGATCGTAGAGCCGTCCCCAGGCGTGGATGCCCGTGACGGCCAGGTCCGCGGCGAGCGCCTCGAGCTCGGGCTCCATGCGTTCCTCGGCGCTCCGTCGGAGCCGCGTCAGAAAGTAGGCGGCCCCGTCCAGCGCGGGTTGGGCGGTGAGCGCCTCGAAGGCCCCGGGCGAGGCGTCCCCGAGAGCCGCGCGCACGTGCACGAAGAGCTTCTCGTAGTCGGCCCGGGCGGCCGCTGCCGACGCGTTCTCGCGCGCGATCGCCTCGTTTCGCGAGTCGGCCGCCGACAGGCATCCCAGATAGCCGGCCAGGTGCGCCGTGCGTGAGCTGAGCTCTTCCAGGCGCTCCAGCAGCCGGGCCCAGTCGGGGGCGGAGTCCGGCGACAGGGGTGGCAGGCCGTCCAGCTCGCGCTGGAGCGCCGCGACATCGGTCGCCAGGCTGGCGCGGAACTCCCGATAGGAAGGGCCGTCGAAGGCGTCGAAGTAGGGGCTCATGTCCCAGTCGGGCTGGACGGCGGCAGCGCTCACTGCGAGCGGTCCTCCGCCTCGCGCGCCGGACGCATCAGCCCTTCCTGCGCCGTGGACGCGACCAGCTCGCCCTCCCGGGTGTAGATCGAGCCGCGCGCGTAGCCGCGACCGCCGAAGGCGTTCGGACTGTCCATGGCGTAGAGCAGCCAGTCGTCGAAGCGGAAGGGACGATGAAGCCAGACCGCGTGGTCGAGGCTCGCGACCATCATCGGCCCCAGCTTCCCGAGCCGGCCATGGGGTCGCAGGATGTTGTCGAGCAGGGAGATGTCCGTCGCATAGGTGAGCAGGGTCTGGTGCAGGAAGGGGTCGTCGGCCAGGCGTCCGTCGATCTTCATCCAGACCTGGCTCGGTCCTCTCGTGGCCTCGCCGCCGAGGTAGGTGGGCACCTGGACGTGGCGGACGTCGATCGGTCGCTCGGTGGGAGCCACCTTCTTCATGGCCGGAGGCAGCTCGTCCCACACCGCCTGCATGCGTTCCCGCCAGGTCGGGACCTCTTCGGGCGGCGGCGCGTCGGGCATCGGCTCCTGGTGCTCGTAGCTGAACTCCGCCTGGTGGAAGGAGGTGGCCATGTTGAAGATGGCCTTGCCCCGCTGCTGCCCGACCACCCGTCGGGTGACGAAGGAGCGCCCGTCCCGGATCCGGTCGACGGTGTAGACGACCGGCACGGACGGATCTCCGGGCCGCAGGAAGTAGCCGTGGAGCGAGTGCGCGGGCAGCCCGGTCACCGTGCGTCCCGCCGCCACCAGCGCCTGAGCGGCCACCTGGCCGCCGAACAGGCGGCCCCGCCGGTCGGGCTCGTTCTGTCCGCGGAAGATGTTGTCGTCGATCTGCTCGAGGTCGAGCACGTCGAGCAGCTCGTCGAGGATCCGGGTCATGGCAGGGAACTAGCACAGGCGCGGTAGCCCTCGTCGACGGGTGGACGCCGCGCCCGTTGCGACCGCTTCTGACGCAGCGGCCTAGGGTTTTCCCCCAAACAGGGTCTTCCATTATTCCTGGACGCGGGTTTAGGATTCGGGTGTCGGCTCGGGCTCCGGGGGGAGTCTGGTCGACCGGACATTCTGGCAATTCGAAGGGAGAGGGTCTTGGCTACAGGCACCGTGAAGTGGTTCAGCGAGCAGAAGGGATACGGGTTCATCACTCCGGACGGAGGCGGCAAGGACCTCTTCGTCCACTACACGAACATCGTCGGCGACGGCTTCAAGAACCTGCTCGACGGCCAGGCGGTCGAGTTCGAGGCGGTCGACGGACGCAAGGGAGTCGAGGCAGGAAACGTCAGGGCACGCTGAATCCCGCGAGGAAGCGCGTGACGGCCTCGGAGCCCGGCTCCGGGGCCGTCCGTGTTTCTGGAGCACGGCTGCTCGATCCCGTCCCGTCCCGGGGGCGCGCAAGGTGGGAAGCACCCGCGGGAGCGGTATGCTTGCGGTTTGGCGACCTGACGCCCGCGGCCCGCCACACGGCCGTTCCCGCACACCCGACGGCTCGAGGAGGCCTCCTTGCAACATCCCCTGATCGATCTCGCCCAGTCCCGGGACGTCAAGCAGGCCAAGGGCTTCCGCCAGGTCGCCGAGGGGCTGACCGGCGAGATCCTGGATGGCCACTACCGGCGGGAGGTCGAGAACGCCCCACGTCGTGCCGAGGCCGGGAAGAAGTACTTCGGCTCCCACCCGAAGCCCCCCAACGGGCGCCGCAACGGCAAGGACCCCGAGCACCTCGCCATGGCCCTGCTGCGGGCTGCCCGCGGCGGCGACGAATCGGTATTCGAGCTTCCCGAGGGCGGGGTGGTGACCCTGATCGACTACCAGGTGCCGATGGCCACCGCGGCCGTGGACAAGAGCCTGGGCGACAAGGACCCCAACCGCGGCATCGGCAAGGTGGACCTGCTGGGCCTCTTGCCCGACGACCGTCTGGCGGTCGTCGTGTGCAAGTACGTGCCCGCCTCGGCGACGCGCGGCGGGACCGGTGACACGCCGCTGCGGGCCCTGCTGGAAGGCCTCGCGCTGACTGCGATGGTGGACGCGAATCGCGATGCGATCGGCGCGGAGGTGAAGGCCGCGACGGGGCGCAGCGTGTCCGCCGAGGCACCCGCTCTCATCCTGCTGGGCGCCAAGCGCTACTGGGAGATCTGCCGCAAGCGCGAGGCCCAGAAGGGCGCCGCCTGGATCCGGGAGCTCGAGCGCATCGGCCGCGAGGTTCCCGAGGTCACCGGTGTCGAGATCCTGTACCTGGGGATCGAGGTGGAAGGCGACCCGGGTTGGGACTACGACGACGAGGGGCCGGTCCTGTCCGGTGCTCCCGCCATCACCGCCGCCTGGGAGCTTCGTGCGGGCAAGCTGAAGCCGAAGCCGAAGTCGCGGCCCAAGGCCAACGAGGAAGACCTGATCGTCGAGGCGGACCTGTCGCGGCCGCCGCGTCCCTACGGCATCCGGGAGAGCTACACCCCGGGCGATCGCATCCAGCATCCGACCCTGGGACTGGGGGTCGTGCAGGCGATCACCGGCGTCGGGAAGATCAGCGTGCTCTTCGACGACAAGAAGAGCCTGCTGGTACACGAGCGCGCCTGAGCCCGACCGGTCGGCCGCTTCGCGGTCCGTGGCCTCCGTCCCGATCAGTAGCTCGGAAGGCCCGTCGCCTCGATCTGGTTCCGGTCGTGGTTGACGAGCAGCTGGACGCCCGGCTTGCGGGAGAGCTTCTCGAGGAAGCGGCGCACCTGCGAGAGGCGATCGTCGTTCTCCGGCACCACCAGCAGGCTGTAGAGGCGGGGTTTGGGCAGGTCGTACTCGACGCCCTGGAACTGGTTGACCACGTCTCCCGTGATCACCCAGGTCTGCACGTCGTCGTGCACGCCCTCGCTCCCGCCCGGGAAGGTGCGTAGCTGGACGACCCACAACGTGCTTCCCGGTGTGTGGCCCGCTGCCGGGATGGCATAGAGGCCCGGGAAGTCGGGCACCTCGAGCAGGCCGCTCTCGAATCCCAGGGTTCGCAGCTCCGTGCAGCTGGCCTGCTGGACCCGTGCCTTGGCACCGCGGGTGGTGTGGTTCACCTGCGCGATCTGGTTGTGGTGCTGGAAGAGCGCGATCGGCTCCTGGCCCGGACCGCGTGGGCCGAGGTCGTCACACAGCTTGTCGAGGCCGTCCGTGTGGTCGACGTGCATGTGGGTGAAGCCGACGCCGGCGACCCGACTCCGATTCTCCCCCAGTCGCGCGGAGGCCGGCTTGTGCGGCTCCATGGGCGAGGCGCCCACCACCATCTCGTTGGGCAGGCCGAAGTCCATGGCGGTCGCCGTGTCCATGCCGAGGTCGATCAGGAAGATCCTGCCGTCCTGCCACTCGACCACGAAGGCGGGGTGGCTCATCACGTAGGGCGCGTCGGGATTGGGGTCCAGCTCCGGCTCCAGCACCGCGGCTCGAGGCATGCGCTGGCTGGCCGTGTTGATCCAGGTCAATCGGACGGGCAGGTCGAGCTCCCGGTCCGGCTGGGTCACGGCCTCGAGCGGGGGCAGCGGCGGCGCCAGCCGGCGGATGTGCACGTGGCCCCAGGCGAGGGTCACGGTCGCGAGAATCAGCGCCGTGACGACCAGGAACGCGAAGCTCTTCAGCAGGAATCGCATGGCTCCTCCATCGGAATGGCGCGACCGGAAGTTGAAGGATCCGGCGGGGGCTGGAAAGGGCGGGCCCGACGGGCCCGGACGCGCCCGCAGGCAGCTCGCGGCCCGCTCGGGAGCGCCTGCCGGCCCATTTGCGGCGGCTCCCGCTGCGCGCGACCATCCCCAGCCATCCACCCCCTACACCCCCAGACGCGGCGCTCGCGGGACCCGGACGGGTCGCGCGCCGGGTACCCATCCAGGAGAACACACGCTCATGTCCCAGGCCGCGTCCGAGAGTGACTTCCACCAGTTCACCGGCACCGACGGCTACATCGTCTCGCCGGCGCTGGTCGAGGCCGTCAACTGCGCCATCGCCCTCGAGCGGCCCCTCCTGATCAAGGGCGAGCCGGGGACGGGCAAGACCCTGCTGGCGCGACACGTCTCGGAGGGACTCGGCCTGCCCATGGAGTCCTGGCACATCAAGTCGACCTCCAAGGCGAACGAAGGCCTCTACGTCTACGACACCCTGCAGCGGCTCAACGACGCGCGCTTCGGCGAGGGCGAGGTCGAGAACATCCGCCACTACATCAAGCTGGGGCCCCTGGGCCGCGTCTTCGCAGCCGAGAGTCGCCAGGTCCTGCTGATCGACGAGATCGACAAGGCGGACCTGGAGTTCCCCAACGACATCCTGCGCGAGATCGACGAGATGCGCTTCACCGTGATGGAGACCGGTGACGAGATCGTCGCCCGGGAGCGGCCCATCGTGATCATCACCTCGAACAACGAGAAGGAGCTGCCGGACGCCTTCCTCCGCCGCTGCGTCTTCCACTTCATCGACTTTCCCGACGTACCGCTGATGAAGCGGATCGTCGACGTCCACCACCCGAACCTCGATACCACCCTGCTCGATCAGGTGTTGATCAAGTTCTACTGGCTGCGAGGCCAGAACGAGCTGCGCAAGAAGCCGTCGACCTCCGAGCTGATCGATTGGATCGCCGCCCTGCTTCGCTCCGGGGTGTCGGCCCAGCAGCTCGAGAGCCACATCCCCTTCCTCGGCTCGCTGCTCAAGAACGAGCAGGACACCGAGGCGCTCGTCGACTACGCCGAGGGCGGCGGGCAGATGCCCTCCCAGTGGAGCGACCTCGGTCCCAAGTACAACCAGTAGAGCATGTTCCTCGACCTCTTCTACGGCCTCCGCGACGAGGGCATTCCCGTCTCCATCCAGGAGTGGCAGATGCTGATGACGGCCCTCGAGAAGGGGCTGCACGGCTCGAGCCTGCTCGCCTTCTACCACCTTTCGCGGGCCACCCTGGTCAAGAGCGAGGCCTACTTCGACGCCTTCGACCGCGTCTTCGCGCGCGTCTTTCACGGGGTCGAAGGGGAGCTCAGTCTCACCCAGGAGCTCGAGGACTGGCTCAACGACCCCAAGCAGTTCGACGGCCTCACCGACGAGCAGCGCGCCCAGCTGCAGCGACTCGACGCCGACGAGCTGATGCGCAAGTTCCTCGAGACCCTCGAAGAGCAGGACGAGCGCCACGACGGGGGCGGCCGCTGGGTGGGGACCGGTGGCCACTCGCCCTACGGCCACGGGGGCGAGCACCCGACCGGCATTCGCGTCGGTGGCGAGAGCCGGGCGCGTTCGGCCATGAAGGTCGCCGAGGACCGCAAGTTCGAGTCCTACCGCACGGACTCGACCCTCGACCTGCGGCAGACCAAGGTGGCCCTCAAGCGCCTGAGACACCTCACGCGTTCGGGGCCCTACGACCAGCTCGACATCGACGAGAGCGTGGACGAGACCTGCCGAAACGGCGGCGAGATCGAGATCGTCTTCTCCCAGGAGAAGCGGAACAACGTGAGGCTGCTGCTCCTGATGGACGTGGGCGGCACCATGGATCCCTACTACGCACCGGTCAGCCGGCTGCTGACGGCGCTCCACGAGGAGCGCGGGCTTCGGGACTTCCGGGCCTACTACTTCCACAACTGCATCTACGACACCCTCGGGACCACGGCTCGTCTCTATCGGGATCGGATTCCCACTGCGGACATCCTGCGGACCCTGGACGACCGCTGGAAGGTGATGGTCGTGGGAGATGCGGCGATGCACCCGGCCGAGCTGATGAACCCGCGAGGCAACATCAACCCCCGCTACGAATCCGACACCCGCGGCGTCGACTGGCTGCTGCGGATCGTGAATCACTTCGACCGCAGCGTCTGGCTCAACCCGGACCCGCCGAAGATCTGGAACCACAGCCAGACCTGCCGGATCGTGCAGCGCCTCTTCCCGATGTTCCATCTGAGTGTCGACGGCATCGAGGAGGCGGTGGCGGCGCTGGTGGGCTCGCGGCGCTCGGCGCTGCACTAGAGGCCCCCAGACGCCTCGCGCGATGGCGACCGCCCCCCCTGGAAGTGCTGGAATGGGAAGTGCTGGAAAGGGAAGTCCGGGAAAGACCCTAGGTCACGGACTGCCCAGCGTCGTCGGGCGCTACGTGCTCTTCCAGCTTCCGGAGCTTGCTGTCATCGGCTTCGCCCTGATCGCCGCCCAACACGCAGGAATCGTCTCAACTCCCTGGGCTTGGGGCCTCTTCGCCGTCTGGGTGCTGAAGGAGGTCGTACTGTTCCCGTTCGTCCGCCAGGCCTACGAGCCCTCGGACCCGGACGTCGTCGGACACCTGATCGGTCGGCTGGGCGTCGCGACCACCCGGCTCGACCCCGACGGGACGGTTCGCCTCGGTCCCGAGCTGTGGCGTGCCCGTACGACGCCGGACAGCTCCCCCGTGGAAATCGGCGGATCGGTGTGTGTGAAGTCCGTCGAGGGCTTGACCCTTCAGGTCGAATCGGCCAGCGAGGACTGACCGCGCCCGGCAGCGAGCCTTCGCCGTTGCCGGACGCGATGCTAGTTTCTGGTCGCCACCCGCTCTTCAACTCCCCGCACGGCGGTCGTGGAAAAGCCGTATACGATCGTCGGGCTCCCGACCCCCACGGAGTCCGCGTGTGCGATCGGGGAGGTCGGTTCTCGGTGGATGGTTCCAGGGTGATGCGCTCCGACAGTCGTCGGGAGCAGCGGTGCGCCAACTGCGAGGCTCTGCCGCGAGCCCGCGTGCACCACGCGGAGAGCCACCGCTTGCCGTCGACCTGGCGGCCCATCGACGAGCATCCCGAGCTCCGCCCCGGGCCCTGGGTGCCACGCGGCGACATGAAGGGCGTCGTCTTCTGCGAGAGCTGCAGAACCCTGTGGCTGCTCTTCCTCGATCCTGCCCACGACTACTACACCGACGTGATCGAGATGGCCGACGAGCTGGCGGCGATCGTGTCGGAGACGGCAACCCTGGAGCAGGTGCTTCCCCTGGCCCTGTCGGCGGACCAGCTGCTGCAGCTGATGATCCGCG